>URMR01000076.1 GCA_900548935.1 uncultured Collinsella sp. | reverse complement strand
CTCGACTACATGGCCGACCGCCTGGCACTTGTTGACGCCGCTGCCGCTGCGCTCAAGTGCCGTGTCGACGAGGTTCCCGCTCGTGTGGAGAACCTGCAGGCAGAGCTGCGCGAGACATCTAACAAGCTTAAGAAGGCGCTGACCGGTGGCTCCTCCGATGCTATCTCCAGTGCTATCGAGGGCGCCGTCGAGCTCGATGGCTACAAGCTCGTCGTCGCTGAGCTCCAGGGTCTTGAGGCTGCTGACCTGCGCAACGTCTGGGATACCGTGCACCAGAAGGTTGCCGGCCCCGTCGCCTGCGTCGTTGCTAGCGTGACCGAGAAGGGCACCCCGGCCCTGCTCGCCGCCGGCTCCGATGACGCCGTGAAGGCCGGTTTCCACGCCGGTAACGTGATTAAGCAGATCGCGGGGCTGGTCGACGGTCGCGGTGGCGGCCGTCCCAACATGGCCCAGGCCGGTGGCAAGAATGCTGCCGGCATTGCCGATGCCCTCGCGGCCGCTAAGACCGCGCTCGGCGCCTAAGTAGTCGCTGTGGTCGCGCTCGCGCTGGACATAGGGGAGACCAGGATTGGCATCGCAGTCTCGAGCCGTGACGGCAAGATGGCGATGCCCGTCAAGGTTCTCCCGGCCGCCGAGGTCACCGGTATGGCCAAGACGTTCCGCTACCTGGTCGAGGACTATGAGCCCGACATCCTGGTAAGCGGACGCCCCCTGACCATGGCCGGCGAGCCCGGTCCCCAGGCCGAGCGCGTTGCCGCCGTGGCGCAAAAGATCGCCGACGAGCTCGATCTTCCGCTCGAGTTTGAGGATGAGCGTCTGTCCTCGCAAGAGGCCAAGCGTATCCTGCGTGAGCAGGGACTCAACGAAAAGCAGATGAGGGGCAAGATTGACATGATTGCCGCCAGCCTGTTCTTGCAGACATGGCTCGATCGCAAAAACGAGGAGGTCTCGCATGTCTAGCGCTTCCGATCCGCGCCAGCCGAATCGTACACGACAGCCTGCGTCGCGCCCTGTGCCGTCCGGCCAGCGTCCGGTGCAGCTGACCCCGCGCGCGGCCCAACCTGTCGCACGTCCGGCGCAGCCTTCCTCCCGTCCCGCGCAGCGTCCGGGCCAGCAGCCTGCTAGTCGTCCTGCCCAGCAGTCCGCCGCCCGTGTAGTCCAGTCCGCAGGCGGCGCGCGCTTTAAGCAGCAGGCACCCACCCAGCGCGCGCAGGCCCCTCAATCGCACGCGCATCACGCTCACGGCACGCATGGCGTGGCTCCGGCCGCGCGTTCGAGCTATAACACGCATGCTCGGCGCGGCGCCCAAAAGAAAAGCTCGCCGGTGCCTATGATAATCGGCACTGTGGTTGCGGTGGTCGTTCTCGCTGTTGTCGCCGTCTTCGCCGTACCGGCCGTCAAGGGCTTGCTTGGCGGGGAGGACGCAAACGTCACGGCTGGCCAGCAGGTTACCGTTACGATTCCCGATGGCGCCTCGGGCGACACGATTGCCTCGATTCTTTCCGAGAACCATATAGTCGAGAATCCCAAGGATTACTACGCGGCGGTCAAAAAGCTCAACGCGGACATGTCGCTTCAACCTGGCACGTACTCGTTCACGACGCTGATGGATGCGACCAAGGTCGTTCAGCAGCTTATTGAGGGACCCAATGCCGGCTCCGATGCGTTGACGGTCCCCGAGGGCCTGACGGTCGACCAGGTTGCCGACCGTGTGGCCCAGGCGTACGGCAGCATCTCCAAAAATGACTTCCTCAACCAGGCGAAGGCCAGCAATTATGTGAACGACTATCCGTTCCTTAAAGGCGCTGCGAATGATTCGCTCGAGGGTTTCCTGTTCCCCAAGACCTATTCGCTGGGCAAGAAACCGAGCGCCGATGACGTCATCCGCGCAATGCTCGATCAATTCAACACCGAGTACAAGTCGCTCGATTTTGCCGGTTGCGAGGCCAAGATCAAAGAGCGCTACGGCGTGGGGATGTCCGATTACGACATCATCAATCTCGCTTCCATCGTTGAGCGCGAGGGCCTCAACGCCGACCAGCGTGCGCATGTCGCCTCGGTGTTCTACAACCGTCTTGCCGGCAAGCTCGATGGTTTGCGCTACCTCAATAGCGATGCGACTATGATGTATGTTACCGGCGGCGAAGTTACCGCCGCTGACCTGCAGAGCGATAGTCCCTACAACACCTATAAGCATGAAGGGCTACCGCCCACGCCCATCTGCTCTCCGTCGCTCGAGGCACTCAAGGCAACCCTTGAGCCTACCGACTCCGATGACCTGTATTTCTACATTACGCAGGACGAAGAGTATTTCTCTAAGACCTACGAAGAGCATCAACAGTCTTGGAATTAAACATGAGGATTTTCAGCCCCAAACGATATGTTGCCTCGGTCGATCGCATCGACCTCGATACCCTTTGGGCCGACGGCAAGCGCGCCATTTTGCTCGACCGCGATAACACCCTGGTGCCGCGTGATACCGAGCAGGTTCCCGCTGCGGTCTCCGCTTGGCTCGAGGCCGCCCATGCCAAGGGCTTTAAGCTGTGCATGGTGTCCAACAACTGGCATCGCGACCAGGTCATGAGCTCCGCACGCGAGCTGGGTCTCGAGGCCATCAGCCATGCCATGAAGCCCGCGCCGTTTGCTCTCAAGGCCGGACTTAAGCGCCTGGGTGCCACGGCCGATGAGGCCGTGCTGATCGGTGACCAGCTGTACACGGACGTGTGGAGCGGCAACTTTGCCGGCGTCGATACGATTTTGGTAAAGCCGCAGGCCACGCAGGACCTGTGGTATACGCAGATCTTCCGTATTTTTGAGCGCCGGGCCCTGCGCGACCTTCCCTGCGAGGAATAGGTTTCGTCATGTCCCAGCACACCAAGCACGGCTGCGACCATATCTTCTTTATCGGGTTTTTGGGTGCGGGCAAATCGACGCTAGCGCGCAACGTGGGCACCATGTTCAAGCGTCGGTTTATCGATACCGACCGCCTGGTCGTGCGTCGTTGCGGAAAATCGGTAACCGAGATTTTTGAGACCGAGGGCGAGGAGCGTTTTCGCGAGCTCGAGACTTCGGCGCTCCGTTCGCTCCAAAGCGAGCGCAGCCTGCTGGTTTCGTGCGGGGGCGGCATTGTCGAGACGCCGGTCAATATCGAGCTCATGCACCAGATGGGTACTTGCGTGTACCTCGAGGGTGACTTTGAGGACTCGATGCGCCAGATCCGCCGCTCCGACACGCGTCCTGATTTCCGCTCGCCTGAGCATGCGGCCCGCCTGTTTGAGCATCGCCGTCCGCTGTATCGCCAAGCGGCCGATATTACCCTCGATATTCGCAATAAGTCCTTTGAGGACGTTTCCTATGTTTGTGCCGAGATGCTTTTGGAGCGTGGACTGCTATGATTCGCCGTCAACTCATCAATTTCCAAAATCGCAGTGTCGATGTTCGCGTTGGGCTTGACGCGTTTAGTGAGCTGTCGCGTATGTTTGCCTCGGCCGTGGGTAAGCCCAAGCGTGCGATGGTTGTCTGGAACAGCGCTGTGTCCGACCGCTTTGGCGAGATCGTTCAGCACGCTCTGGTCGATGTCGGCTTTGCTGTGTCGGAGCTTTTGCTTGAGGTTTCGCCCGCCGGCGCGACCTTGGCTGACGCCGATGCCGTCTTTGGCGGTCTGTCGACCAATAGAATTACCTGCGACGATCTGATTGTCGCCGTCGGTGACGCTTCGATGTGCTCTGTTGTCGCCTGGTGCGCCAATCAGTGGTGTGGACGCACGGAGTGCGCCCTGCTGCCGACGACCTTCGATGCTATGCTCTCGGTCGCCACGACGATGGAGCCGCTCGTTGCTTCGGGCGACCACGCGCTGCCCGCCATTGCGGTGCGCCCCGAGCCCGGTCTGGTCGTGTGCAATCTGGACCTTGTTCGCGAGGCCAGCGCCGAGGACCTTAAGCTTGGCTATGCGGTGCTCGTGGGCACCATGCTTTCCAGCAGTAAATCGCGCTGGAATCAGTTCTCCGAGATGGTCCCCGAGATTCTTTCTGGTGAGGAGGTCGCGCTCGTCAATGCCGTGCAGTGGTCCCAGACCGCGCGCAAAGACGTGCTCATGGCCACGAACCCCAGTGCTAGCCATGCGCTTGATTTTGGCAAGACGGGGGAGTGCACCCTTCGCGCCTGCTTGGGCGATGTCGACTTTGTGTTTGAGGTCGATGACTGCCTGGAGGACTTTGGCATCGAGGAGCTTCCCTTCGACTTGGAGCCTACCGCGTTTATCGAGGAGTTCCGCAAGCAGCAGTTTGCTCGCTCGAATCGCAGCATGCTGCCGCTGCCCGCAGCACTCGGTGCCATCCGCCTGACAAATGTCGAGGATGAGGTTCTCGAACGTCATGCGCAGGCGTATTTGGCTTCTCGCAAGGAACTTCTCTAATTTTATTGACATCCATCGTCTTTCGTATCATTTTGAGGGACGGGATTTCAATCGGTTGCGGATCGCGTGCGAATCCGCCTTTCGATCGAGGCCCGTCCCGCTTTAATGAGGACAACAAGAAAGGAATCTGCATGTCTGAGTTTGCTGCCGGTCCTGCCGGTCGTATCGAGCGTGTCCGTGCCCTGATGGCCGAGCGCGGCTACGACGCCATCGTCGTGCGCGACGAGGCCAACCTCCGTTGGCTCACGGGCGTGAAGGGCGTCTTCGACTACACCTTCGAGTTCCCGCACGCCGCGTTTATTACGGCCGATCAGTGCCTGTTCCACACCGACTCGCGCTATCTCAACAGCTTTGAGGAGAACACGCCCGCCGGCAGTCCCTGGGTCTACGACATGGACGAGGGCACCATCCCCGGTTGGGTCGCCGGCAAGATCGCGGCTAACAAGTGCCGTGTCTGCGCCGTCGAGGACGACATGCAGATTAACTTCTACCAGGGTATCCAGCGTGGTCTGGAGGACCGCTCCGTCGCCTGCATGCTGCCGCTGATGCACGACGACATCCGCAAGATGCGCGCCATCAAGGACGCCGAGGAGATCGAGCTCATGCGCCACGCGCAGTCGATCACCGATGCCGCCTTCCAGCACATGCTCGGCTTTATTAAGCCCGGTATGACCGAGAAGCAGGTCCGCAACGAGCTCGAGAACTTTATGTTTGCCAACGGTGCCGACAGCCTGGCCTTTGGCTCCATCGTCGCGAGCGGTCCCAACACCGCCAACCCGCATGCCGTCCCGAGCGACCGTGTGATCGAGAAGGGCGACTTTGTCCTGATGGATTATGGCGCGGGCTACTGCGACTACCGCTCCGACATGACTCGTACCGTCGTGATGGGCGAGCCCACCCAGGAGCAGCTCGACCTGTACGCGCTCGTGCGCCGTACGCATGAGGAGTGTGCCGCAGCCGTTCATGCCGGCGTCGAGGGCAACGACATCTTCAAACTCTCGCGCAAGATCATCGGCGATGCCGGCTATGGCGATTACTACAACCATGGTTTGGGCCACGGCGTGGGCATCGACATTCATGAGCTGCCCAACTTCAACCGCAGCAAGAACATCATCGAGGTCGGCTCGGTTATCACCATGGAGCCCGGCGTGTACCTGCCCGGTGTGGGCGGCGTGCGCCTGGAGGACTACGGCGTCGTCACCGAGAACGGCTATGAGCCCTTCACCAAGACCCCGCACGACCTGCACGTCATCGATTGCTAGCCCATTTCGATAGATTTTTGGGGCGGGGCGTCCGGAGCAATTCGGGCGCCCCGCGTTCTCTTTTTATGCGCTCGCTGCAGGCGCCGTCTGCAAGTGTATAATTTCGCTCGTATGTAATTTGGACGCTTGTGCGTCTCGCCAATAACAAGAAAGGTTGCTATGCCTACTATCTCTACCGCCGACTTCAAGAACGGCCTCGGTCTCCGCATTAAGGACAAGGTCTACACCATCGTCGAGTTCCAGCATGTCAAGCCGGGCAAGGGTGGCGCGTTTGTGCGCTACAAGACCCGCGACATCAAGAGCGGCCGCGTCGTCGAGAACACCTGCAACGCCGGCACCAAGTTCGAGAGCGTCATGCTCACCACCCGTGAGTTCCAGTACCTCTACAACGATGGCGCTGACTACATCTTCATGGACAACGAGACCTATGAGCAGGTTCCCGTTCCCGAGGACATGGTGGGCGAGAACGCCAAGTGGCTGCGCGAGAACGACACCTGCCAGCTGCTCTTCGCCGACGACGAGCTCATGGGCGTGACTCCGCCGATGTTCATCGAGACCACCATTGTCCAGACCGACCCGGGCTTTAAGGGCGACACCGTCCAGGGTTCCACCAAGCCGGCCACGATTGACACCGGCGCTGTCATCCAGGTCCCCATGTACCTCAACGAGGGCGAGGTCATCAAGGTTGACACCCGCGACGGCAAGTTCGTCTCCCGCGTCTAGCAACCAACTCTTCTAGGAGGACTCATGCCCCAGGAAATCAAGATTGACGGCATCGGCATTTCGCCCGATGTTCTGACCGCCATCGTCTCGCGCGCCGTCACGGATGTCGAGGGCATCGCCTCCGTGGGCGTCAAGGACCTTGCCACCAACCTTGTCTCTATGATGCTTTCGTCCAAGGCCCCGGCTTCCGAGCCGGCGGTCGAGGCCGAGGTCATCGGCGACAAGCTCGCACTTACCGTGCGCGTCGTGGTGTTCTTTGGCTATCCGTTCAAGAAACTCGCCGAGGCCGTTCGCGCCGCCGTGGTCGCCGCCATCGATGCCCAGGTGGGCGTCGAGGTCGAGCGCGTTGACGTTTGCATCGACGGCCTCGTTTTCCCCAAGGAGTAACCTTTGAGCCTTAAGGTTTATCGCGGGCGTACGCTTGCCCGCAGTCAGGCGCTGCAGCTGCTGTTCCAGGCCGAGGCCACGGACAGCCCGCTCGAGCGCGTCCTCGAGGGCGATTTCCTGATCTCGAAGGGTCCCCTCGACCCCTATGCGCTGGAGCTGTGCCGCGGTGCCTACGAGCACATCGACCGCATCGACTGCGCCTTGCGCTCCATCGCCAAGAACTGGGATCTTATGCGCATGCCCGGCGCCGATCGCAATCTGCTGCGTATCGCCGTCTACGAGATGCGCTTCCTCACCGACGAGGAGGTCTCGGACGCCATCGTGATCAACGAGGCCGTTGAGCTTGCCAAGGCCTATGGCACCGACCAGTCCGCGTCGTTTGTCAACGGCGTGCTGGGTAAGATTGCTCGTAGCGAGGAGCTGCCGGGTGAGGACCTGTATCAGGAGTTGCTGGCCGAGGACCGTGCCCGCGAGGAGGCCCAGGCTGCTGAGGCTGCCGCCAAGGTTGCCGCCGCTCAGGCTGCGGCCGGCGTTCTCGACGAGGATGCCGAGGTCGCCGAGGCCGAGACCGGTACCGTCGAGGAGTAGCTATGCCAGAGGGTTCCGTCCGTAACTTCGACGAGATCTCGGACCGCTTGGATCAGATTATCGCGACCGTTCGCTCCAAGGATACGTCCTTGGAGCGTTCGCTCGATCTATTTGACGAGGCGATTGAACTGGGCTCCCGTGCGGTTGATATGGTCGACAAGTTTGAGCTGACGCCTCGCGAGGCAGATAAGCTCGAACAGGAATACGATGAGGATGCGGCAAACGAATCCAAGGATAGCCAGGCCGCGTCTCCTGATACGAATGGTTGATGGCATTCATGAAACGCGTGCGTCTCGATGACGAACTGATTTCACAGGGCATCTGCGCCGATCGCGCGGATGCCCTTCGCACTCTTATGGCCGGCTTGGTCTCGAGTGGCGGCGAGCGTTTGACCTCGCCTGGCCTTAAGGTGACGCCCGGCTTGCCGTTGCACGTGAAGGGTCGTATTCCCTATGTGGGTCGCGGCGGGCTCAAGCTCGAGGGTGCACTCGATTCGTTTGGGATTGATCCGACGGACCTTGCTTGCCTCGATGTGGGCTGCTCCACGGGCGGCTTTACTGATTGCCTGCTCAAGCGCGGCGCTGCGACCGTTGTCTCGGTGGACGTGGGTCGCGCCCAGTTCGATTGGTCATTGCGTCAGGACGATCGCGTGACGCTGCATGAGCGCACAAACGTGACGCAGCTGCCCGAGCTTGGCTACGGCGGCGCCATCGACCTTGCCGTGTGCGATGTATCTTTTACGAGTATCGCGAATATCATCGACGCCGTGCTGGCGTGCCTGAAGCCTTCGGGTTCTTTCTGCACGCTCGTAAAGCCGCAGTTTGAGGCGCCGGCTGCGCTGGTGGGCGAGGGCGGCATCGTGACCGACCCCGCCGTCCGTCGCGATACGCTCGTGGCGGCGATTGAACTCTTCGCCGCCAGGGGCCTGTTCCCGCGCGACGTGTGCGTGTCGCCCATCCATGGCGCCAAGGGCAACGTTGAGTTTTTCCTGTACGGCACTAGATTTGAATCTGGCGACCGCTCGCAAGACGAGCTGCAATCCCAGGTATCGGTTATGTGCGAGAAAGCTGCAACGCTATGAAGGTCTTTCTGGTTCCCAATTACTATAAGCAAGAGGCGGTCGAGAGCGGCCTGATGCTCGAGCTTTGGCTTTCGCGTCAGGGCTATGAGGTCGCATGGGCTGCCGACCAGCGCTCCAAAATCCAGACTGCGCCCGATGTTGACGATGCCGACTTGG
>URMR01000075.1 GCA_900548935.1 uncultured Collinsella sp. | reverse complement strand
ATGCGCCGATTCCTGCTGGCTATAGCATCGATCAGCTCATCGGCAAGATTGTCGACGTCGATGTTGATGTTGCCAAGACGTGGTATCTCTCTGGCTTCGTCGTGGGCGAGCCTCGCTAATGATTTCTTCCGGTGCAAACCTTTCTGCCGTAGCGATCGTCGGTCCGACGGCGGTCGGTAAAAGCGATGTTGCCGACCGCCTGGCTGCTCGTTTATCGTCCGAAGTGTTGTCGTGCGATGCGATGCAAATCTATCGCGGCATGGACATTGGTACGGCCAAGATGATGCCCGAGGAGTGCTCGGCACCCTTGCGCCTTGTCGATATCGTGGATCCGGGCGTCGCGTATTCTGCCGCGCTCTATCAGTCGGACGCCCGAGCGCATATCGAGCGTTTGCTTGGCGAGCAGCGTCTTCCAGTCTTTTGCGGCGGTACGGGCTTGTATCTCAAAGCTGCTCTCGATGAAATGGATTTTCCTTCGGGAGAACTCGAGGACGAACGCCGCGTGGGCTATCAGGAGCTTGCCGAGCGCATTGGCGAGGAAGCATTGCATGCCTTGCTTGTCGAGCGCGACCCGGAATCGGCTGCTGTGATTCATCCCCATAACGTGCGCCGCGTGATTCGTGCGCTCGAGATGCACGATGACGGCGTGTCGTATGCCCAGCAGAAGTCGAAATTCAGTGTTCCGCGCGAGCGTTATCATGCCTTGTGGTTTGGTCTGACGCGTAGCCGTGAAGTGCTGTATGAGCGCATTAACCAGCGCGTCGACCTTATGTTTGAGCGGGGACTGGTTGATGAGGTCCGTGGCCTTATGGACCAGGGCCTGGGCGATGCGCTCACGTCGATGCAGGCAATTGGTTACAAAGAGATTATTGATGCCTTGCGTGGCGCTATTACCATGGATGAGGCCCGCGAGCTTATCAAGATGCGTTCACGTCGCTATGCCAAGCGCCAGCTTTCCTGGTTTAAGCGTGACGATCGCATTGTGTGGTTCGATATGGATGAGTTTACGATCGTTGAGGTCGTCGAAGATATTTATCATCGCATCGAGGCTGCCTAATGGCTCGTTTCCCTTTGGTCCCCACGGCGCCTGAACCTGAGCGCGCCATCTTGGTTGGTGTCGAGTGGCGCGATAACGCCTGGCCGCTCGACCGTTCGCTCGACGAGCTCGAGCGTCTAGCCCACACTGCTGGGGCCCAATGCGTGGCACGCTTGTCGCAGCGCCTGGTCAAACCCTATCCCAAATCGTTTATCGGTTCTGGCAAGGTCGAGGAGCTGTGCGGTTTGGTTCATCGCATGGATGCGGATGTTGTTATCTTCGACGACGACCTGACGCCCTCACAGCAGTCCTATCTTGAGAAAGCCGTGGGCGAACCGGTTAAGATTATTGACCGTACGGCGTTGATTTTGGATATCTTTGGTCTGCATGCCCAGACTCGTGAGGGTCGCTTGCAGGTGCAGCTAGCACAGCTGCAGTACCTGCTACCTCGTCTGCGAGGTATGTGGAGCCATCTTGCCAAGGAACAGACGCGTGGCGGTATTGGCTCGCGCTTTGGCCAGGGCGAAAGCCAGCTCGAGGTCGACCGTCGCCTGATTCGTAATAAGATCGCAGCTCTTCGACGCGAACTAAAGCAGGTTGAACAACGTCGCGATGTGCAATCGAAAAGCCGTATTGAATCGCCGGCGTTTCGCGTGGCGTTGGCTGGCTACACCAATGCCGGCAAGTCGACGTTGCTTAATCGTTTGACGGGATCCACGGTACTTTCGCAGGATAAGCTGTTTGCCACGCTCGATCCTACGACGCGCTCGTACCGTTTGCCCGGCGGCCGTGGTATGACGATCACCGATACCGTCGGCTTTATTCAAAAGTTGCCCCATGGCCTGGTCGATGCGTTTAAATCTACGCTTTCCGAGGTGCTCGGCGCCGATTTGATTCTTAAAGTCGTGGATGCTTCCGATGAGGATTACGAGCGACAGCTCGAGGCTGTTGATCGCGTCCTTGACGAGATTGGAGCCGGTGAGCGCCTGACGCTTACCGTGTTCAATAAAATTGATCTGCTCGATAGCGTCGACCGTTTGAGCTTCCGCCGGCGCTATCCCGAGGCGGTGCTGTTCTCGGCTCAGACGGGTGAGGGTCTTGATGACTTAGTCGATCGTATCGCTCGTGAAGCGGCTGCTACGGACGTGTTGCTCTCGGCCGATATCCCGTATCGAGAGGGCGCGTTAATCACGCTTGTGCACGAACAGGGAACCCTTCTGCACGAGGAATACCTCGATGCCGGCGTTCGTATTGTGGCAAAGCTTCCGGCCCGTATCGCACCACGTCTTGAACGTTACCGAACGGAATAAATCAGCTCCAGTACACCCAAGATAATCGGTTGATGAAGCAGGTAGAACGGCAGTGCATGGCGTCCGAGGCTTGCGAGCGCCGGGATGGGATTCGCATAGGCCCATGCTGGCGCATCACGATTTGCTTTTTGAGCCGTGCGGGCGGCAAAGAAGCCTGTGAGGTACATAAATAAGAATGGTATGAGCGGATAGTAATCACCGGAGACAAAGTCTGGACCCGGGAACCCCAGCCAAGCTAGATAGGGGATAGGGTAGACCGCTTTAGGAATGCTCCAGGTACAGGCAAAGAGTATGAGGCAAATCGTTATACCCCATACTGCCGGCACTCTATCGAGAACCGGGCGCGCAAGCGCGACAATGGCAGTGCACGCCGCCATGCAGAAAATGATGCCGAAGCTCACCGAGTCATCAACCGAGACGAGCGTCGTTGCAATCCATACGACCAAAGCGGCAGCGGCATATTTGGCGGCACGCTTGATGTTGTTGCGCGAGAGGGTGCACATCCAGCCGGCAATAAATAAAAATACCCAACTGATGCTGGCACGCCAGATGTCCTGGAAGATGGTCTGGGTAAACCAGGGCATCTCCCAACCATATAGGTAGGCAAGGTCGTAGCAGGCATGAAATCCAGCCATCGATAGCATGGTAAACCCGCGAATGGTATCAAAGACGGTGATACGTTTTTGCATTACGAAAACCGGCGCATCAAACCGACGACCTTGCCCAGAATCGTGGGATTTGTCGCGTAGATGGGCTCCATGGTGTCGTTTTCAGGCTGCAGGCGAACGCGCCCCTGCTCCTTGTAGAACGTTTTGACTGTTGCGGAGCCTTCGATCATGGCCACGACAATCTCGCCATTCATGGCGCTCTTCTGCTCGCGAACGATGATGTAGTCGCCGTTATAGATGCCGACGTTAATCATCGAATTGCCGTGGACCTCGAGGATAAAGGACCCCTGGTCCGTTGCGATCTCGGTCGGGATGGTAAAGGTGTCCTCGATATTCTGCTCGGCAAGGATGGGAATCCCTGCGGCGACGCGGCCTACGAGAGGCAGCGATACGGTGCCGCGGGGTGCTGTGGGCTCATCGGACTTTGAGATGGAGACGGAAGATCCGTCTTCGTCAAAGAGCTCGAGGGCGCGAGGCTTGGTGGCGTCACGCTTGAGCAGGCCGCGTGCTTCGAGTGCGGAGAGATGTGCATGCACGGTGCTAGGGGAGGAAAGACCCACAGCCGAAGCCATCTCGCGCACACTGGGCGGATAGCCCTTCTCCTGCTGATATTCCTTGATGAAGTCGTAAATTTGCTGCTGACGCTTGGTAATTTTGCGAGCCATCAGGGATTCCTCTCTACCCATACCAAACAAATGTTCTATTTCTGCTTGACAGGAACAACTGTTCGAAGATAATAATAACCGAACACTCGTTCCCGCGCTAGACTTTTTTGTCCCCGCGGCTTGATAAAACAGTTCTCGTCAAAACAAACGAGAGGAGAACAGAATGAACGCAGCGGATATGGTCCAGGGAAACCTCGCCCTTAAGCTCGAGACGCCCGCCACGCCTGCCTTTACGGTCGTGAAGGGCGGACGCTCTCATTTTCAGGCCGTGGCCACTAAACCCGTTCGCACCCAGCGTGCGACCGTTGCTTTGGCTCCTGTTGCCCTGAAGGCCTCGACGATTGTTGCTGTTGCCGTAGCGTTCACCCTGTTCTTCGTGCTCGCCACGTCAGTCTTTTCTGCTCGTCACGCAGCATATGCCGATTCCGTAGCCAACGTTACCTACGAGACGGTTCGCGTGCAGTCCGGCGATTCCCTGTGGTCGCTTGCCCAGGAGCATCCCGTCGATGGCCTTTCTACGCAGGAGACTTCCGACATGATTCGTAGCGTCAATCACCTCGATCGCGGCTCTCTTGATGCTGGTGCAGTTCTGAAAGTTCCGGCTCGTTCGTAAGATTTCGGCTCGGTCGCATGGTACCCTTGTTATCGTTTAAGAGGAGGTTCCATGCGCTGTCCTAAATGCGGCAAGGCACATACCCGCGTTGTCGATTCCCGTATGCAGGAGTCGAACAACACTATCAAGCGTCGTCGCGAATGCTGTTCGTGCAATTATCGTTTTACGACGTTCGAGCGCTGCGAAGATCCTATCGAGGTCATCAAGTCCGATGGGTCAAAGCAGCGGTTCGATCGCAACAAACTGCTGGTCGGCCTGATGCGCGCCACGATTAAGCGCGATATCGATACGAAAAAGCTCAACGAGATCATCGATGATATCGAGGTGGAGTTGCGTTCGCGTACGCTGACGGCTGTAACGTCCCACGAACTGGGCGATATGGTGCTCAAGCGCCTGGCCAAGATCGACAAGGTGGCCTACATTCGCTTTGCCTCGGTCTATCGCGATTTCAAAGACGTCGACGAGTTTTTGCAAGAGCTCGACAAGCTAAGGTGATTATATGTCCAACATTACCGTCAACATTAAGCGTCTCGACCCCTCGGTCGAGCTTCCCAAATACGCTCATCCCACGGATGCCGGCCTTGACCTCCGCTCCAACGAAGACTGCACCCTCAAGCCCTTTGAGCGCCGATTGGTCTCCACTGGCTTGGCCATTGCACTGCCCGATGGCTACGCCGGCTTTGTCCAATCCCGCAGCGGCCTAGCCATTAAGCAGGGCCTGTCTATAGTCAACACGCCCGGCCTCATCGACGCCCACTATCGAGGTGAGCTTAAGGTCATCCTCATCAACCTGGATCCCACCAACAATATCCAGATCAACAAAGGCGACCGCATCGCGCAGCTCGTCATCCAAGAAGTCCCCACAGTCAATCTCGTAGAAGTAGAAGAACTAGATAAAACCGACCGAGGCAACGGAGGCTTCGGCTCCAGCGGCGTCGCCTAGGGGCACTCGTATCCCTCCCGTCCGCCTCTCACACATATCATTCCATGCTCAAACATTTTCGCTTCGCTTCGCTCGCTGCGAAACTGCGCGTGGAACGATATGTGTGAGAGGCGGGCGGGCGGCTACTCGCTTGAAACAATATTGACTCTCTTGTTAGCCGATACGACAAAGGAGCAGCTCCTTTGTCGTATCGGCTAACTGTTATGAGTAATTTTGGTTTCACCTTTTCTGCTTCTGAGGGGGAACCCGGTGTAGTTGGTAGTGAGTAAACGCAGCTGACCGGTCCGACCCGCCTATATATCGTCCCACGCGCAGTTTCGCAGCGCAGCGAGAATGTTTGAGCATGGGATGATATATAGGCGGGTCGGACCAGTCAGCGGACAGTAAATCACTATCTGATATGCGCAGGTTTTCCGCCCCAGTAGAAGCGGCAGAAGGCTCGTTTACGTTTTTGGGGTTTGCCTGCGAGCTCCATGGTTGCGATGGCGATTTCCTCGGCTGCGCGTGGACGGCGCAGCACTTCGCCATTGATGAGCAGTGCCTTGAGCGACTCGGGATGATCGTGGAGATGGCGAAGCGTCACGATGAGCTCGCGTGCGGTGGTGACATGCATGCTGGCGCCCATGCCGGTGAGCATGGTGGTGTTGGCCTTTTCCTGACCGTAGGACTTGCCCAGCAGAATCATCGGCAGGTGTGCGCACAGGCATTCGGTAACGGTGAGCCCGCCCGATTTGAGAATTGCCAGGTCGCAGCCGTGCATGAGTGCTGCCATGTCATCGACATAGTCAAGAACTGTAACGTTCTCGAGTTTCATGGCATCGAAGAGCGTTTTGAGGCGAGTGGCATATTCGGCATCCTTGCCCGGCAAAAAGACAAAGTGCATGTCTTCGAAGCTTCGCAGGAAGGGGAGGGTGTGGTCCATCTCCGCGCGAAAGCGAACGTACGGTTGAGGCAAACTAGCGCCTGCCATCACCAACACAATGGTCTTGTCGGTGGGGAGATTGAACTTCTCGAGTTCTTCCTCGCGATTGTAGTCCGTGTCGAACCCGGCGCGAATGGGGATGCCCGTAATGCGGATCTTTGCCTCGGGAACCTTACGGGGCCGGAGTGTTTCGGCCATAAACTCGTTTGCCACGCAGAATAGGTCGGTGTCCTTATGGGGCCACCAGCCCTCGACCTCGTAATCGGTCGGTACGCAAATGACGGGATAATCGATGCCCGTAATGACGCGTGCGCCGACGGCAACGTTGGCTGCCGTGATGTGCGTGGCGACCACGGCAATGGGCTTGCGAGTCCGAACGTATTCGTTAAATGCGGGGAACATGATGCGCGACCATGCCGTGCCACCGCCCCAAAGCAGGTGTCCGGTAAGGGTATAACGCCAGGTCAAATCGTAAATTGGGCGTGTAGCACCGGTAAACGACGCGGCTGTTTTGTTGCCGTCGAATTTTATGCGTCCAAAATCGAGGATATCGAGCACTTCAATCTCAACATCCTCGGGGATACCATTGGTGCCGCGGATGAGGTCGAATGCCTGCGCAATCGCATTTGCGGCGGCCTTGTGGCCCGAGCCGACCGAGGCATGCACGATGGTCACGAGGGGTTTTTGCAGAGCCAAGATCGAGGTCTGTTCCGATTGGGGAGTGCTTTGTGTGGGCAGGGGAGCGTCATTGCCCATCTGCGTTTGATCCATCGATAACTCCCCTTCATTTAAGTTTCGCAAGGAATCATTGTAGTGCATGAGTGTCACGTTCGTCTAAATTTGGGTATGAGCGCAAAGAACGCCAATCTTTCGACAGGAGGTCTCTTCATGACTACCCATCAGCCGATCGATGTTGCTATTATCGGCGGCGGCCCCGCGGGCTATGCTGCAGCCATTTACGCGGCGCGTGCCAACCTCACGACGACTGTGATCGAACAGGGCATGTCGGGAGGACAGATCGCCACAACCAATGAGGTCGAGAACTATCCGGGTATTCCGCTCTTGAGCGGTGCCGAGCTTGGCGAGCGTTTTCAGCAACATGCAGAGGGCCTGGGAGCGCAGGTTACATGGAGCATGGTGACGGGCATCGATTACGATGCCGATACAGCTCTGTTTACGGTGCATCACGATACGGGCGATACGCTGGCCTCGAGCGTTATTGCTTGCATGGGTGCCACGCCGCGATCTGCTGGTTTTGTTGGCGAGGATACGTATCGTGGTCGCGGCGTTTCGTACTGTGCGACGTGCGATGGCATGTTCTTTCGTGGCAAGCAGGTTTTTGTCATCGGCGGTGGAAATGCTGCCTGCGAGGAAGCCCTGTTCTTGTCAGAAATCGCCAGCAGCGTGACCATCGTCTTGCGCCGCGATCAGTTCCGTGCACCCGATGGCGTGGTTCAAAAGATGCTCGCAAAAGATAATATTTCAGTTAGGTACCAAACTAGTATCGTCGAACTATCGGGCGAGACCATGCCCACGACTATCACATTTAAGGACAACGCTACCGGTGAAACCTATTCTGAGTCCTTCGATCCTGGCTCGTTTGGTATCTTTGTCTTTGCTGGCACGCAGCCTCATACCGAGCTTGTTGAGCATCTGGTGGATCTTGCGCCCGGCGGCGGTATTATGACCGATGAATCAATGGCCACCCGCACGCCTGGCTTATTTGCTGCCGGTGATATTCGTTCCAAGCGTTTACGTCAAGTTGTGACCGCAGTTTCAGACGGAGCCATTGCAGCTACCAGCGCATACGCTTTTCTACGCGGATAAGTACGATAATATATCTTATGTAAGGTTGCTATCTTTAAAACAAAGTGGTTGGACGGTGCATCAATGTGCTGTCCAACCACTTTTACTTTACTGCTATATAGTATGCAAAACTAGATAACCTAGAATACAATATAGCTAATGAACGGAGGATCCTTATGAACCACGCCAAACGCGTTATCCCGATGTCCGATTCGTCGGTCAGCATTAAGCCTGAGGATATTCAGCCCACTGTGCTGCCCGATGCATTTATTCAGTCCGATATCGTGCGCAAACTCAATACGTTGAGTCTGCCGCGCTATGACCAGTTGCCCAATGTGACGCTCTACCGCGACCAGGTCATTGAGTATCTTGCGCTGTGGATGGAGCCGCTGTCCCTTTGCGTTGAGCAGCCTATCATTACGCCATCGATGATCAATAACTACGTGAAGGTCGGCCTGGTGCCTGCTCCGGTCAAAAAGCAATATGGCCGCGAGCAGATTGCCCGCCTCTTTAAGCAGGTGCTACCTATTGCTGCGGTGCAGGCACTCTTTAACATTCAGCGTTTGAGCTACGATGCCCCGACGGCCTTTGATTATGTGGTCGATCAGCTCGAGGCATCGATTCGTTCGGCATTTTCCGTCGAGCAGACGCCGGTTCCCGATACCGCGCATCAGGTAACGCGTGAGTCGCTGCTTGTACGCAGTGCGGTATCGTCCTTCGTTTCGAAGGCTTACCTGATGAGCTATCTCAAGTTCAACGGGTTTA
>URMR01000074.1 GCA_900548935.1 uncultured Collinsella sp. | reverse complement strand
CTTCCCAACGCCTACATCGACGGCGTGGTGAGCCGCCAGTTCTACACCTTCCAGGATGTCTACGCGCAGGACAGCGCCAACTACGACCCGAGTGTGGTCATCTGTGCACTTGGCACCAATGGCCTTATTCGCGACCCGCAGCAGGTGCAGGACGTGATCAATGCCGCGGGCGGCAAGCCCATCTACTTTGTGACCGTGCGCGTGCCGCTCGAGCTGCAGGACCGCAACAACCAGATGATCCGCGACGTATGCGCCAAAACGACAACGCCGGCGTCATCGACTGGAACGGCGCCTCCGAGGGCCACAGCGAATACCTCGTCGACGACGGCACGCACCTCACCCAGGCGGGAATCGACACCTACGCAGTCCTCATCCGCCAAGCCATCTGCGGGCACTAAACAGCGATTGCCCTGCAACAGAAAGAGGGGCCGGAATTAGTTCCGGCCCCTCTTTTGCACTCATTTCGTCATTCGCTTTCCTGCGCGTTGGCTCATCGGCAACGCATCAATACGAGCCGTCCGGCGAGTAGCCATGGATGCTCGTTGCAGGCATACCATCCTTTGTGCAATCTGCCTCGGCGATGACCTTGCCCTCGCTGTTGTAGAACTGGATGGCATAGACCTCCATGGCAGCGCCCTCCCAATAGCTCGAACCCAAGAGCTTATAGGTCACGCCCTCAAGATCATCGGGAATGCCCAGTCCCTTGCGCGCCGTTGCCACAAAGGCATCCTCGGCAGCATGCTCCTGAGCTGCCGCCTCGGCCGCCTTGCACTCCTCCTCTGCCTTTGCCGCCGCTTCATCGGCAGCCCGCTTCGCGGACACGGCGTCGTCGCGACGCTTGGTGGCAGCAGCCACGAGCGCCTCGACATCGTAGCTATAACCATCCTTCTTGGCGCCCTCATCCTCTTCGGCATACTTTCGAGCGGCAGCGAGCATGTCGTCGGTCACATCGAGCGCCTCGATGGGCGTAAGCTCAAACTTATATTTGGATGAGGCGACGACCGTTGCGCCCTTTTTGGTCTTTTCCGAAATCTTGACCTTGGCAACTGTCTTGGGCAACGAGTAAATCGTACCGTCCGCAGCAATCGGCGAGCCGACGGCGGAAATCTCGTAGGAGCCACGAGGGAGTTCGATACCTTTGCCGGTGCTGTCGACATACATCACGCGGTCGATGCGCTCACCCGCCAGCGGCTTACCTTGAACGCGCAGGGCAAGACGGCTTCCTCCCGCCGAGGTGTCCCAGCCTGCAGCCGAAACCGCAACGCGCACGCCGCATTTTTCCGTTTTCATCGCCTGCTCCTGCGCAATCCGGTCCTGTTCGGGACGGTATACGCCAAAGTAGTAACCCGCGCCGCCACCGCAGACCGCAAGCGCGGCGGCCAACGCGGCAATAGCGGCCGTACGCCCCCGATGACTCATCGATCCCGCCTTGGGCACCTCGGGCGACGCCTCTTCGGCATTAAGCGCCGATCCACACGCCGCGCAGAACCGAGCTTCCTCGAGGTTTTCCTTACCGCATTTCCCGCATTTCATGGCATCCGCCCTCTCCCCTGGTTACCTTTTCTATCGATAAGGCTAAGGGCGATTTCGGGCATATTGTTGCGCAACCTTTTCGAGAGCGATAATCGTCACCCGCGCAGCGCCCACGCCACGCCCATACATCGCATCTGCCGTTTTGCTACGCCCCCGCTCGCGGGTTAGAATGGTTAACTGTTTGGAAATAATCCGTACAACCGCTCTGGGAGGATACGTGAACCGCACCAAAATCGCGCAGCTCTATGCCGATGCCGAGTCGCTCGGCGGCCAAACCGTCACCGTCGCCGGCTGGGTCAAGTCCGTCCGCGACATGAAGAACTTTGGCTTCGTTACGCTCAACGACGGCAGCTGCTTCCGCGACCTGCAGGTCGTCATGAACCGCGAGGCGCTCGACAACTACGACGAGATCGCTCACCAAAATGTCTCGGCCGCCCTCATCTGCACCGGCACCGTCAAGCTGACCCCCGATGCGCCCCAGCCCTTCGAGCTTTCTGCCACCTCCATCGAGGTCGAGGGCGTCAGCGCTCCGGATTACCCGCTGCAGAAGAAGCGCGCCACCGTCGAGTTCCTGCGCACCCAGCAGCACCTGCGTCCGCGCACCAACCTGTTCCGCGCCGTGTTCCGCATCCGCTCCGTTGCCGCAGCCGCCATTCACCGCTTCTTCCAGGAGCAGGGCTTTGTCTACGTCAACACCCCCATCATCACCACGAGTGACTGCGAGGGCGCCGGCGAGATGTTCCGCGTGACCACGCTCGACCCCAAAAATCCGCCCCTCACCGAGTCCGGCGAGGTCGACTGGAGCCAGGACTTCTTTGGCAAGCACGCGAGCCTTACCGTATCCGGACAGCTCAACGCCGAGAACTTCGCCATGGCCTTTGGCGACGTGTACACCTTTGGCCCCACCTTCCGTGCCGAGAACTCCAACACCACGCGCCACGCCGCCGAGTTTTGGATGATCGAGCCCGAGATGGCCTTTGCCGACCTGAACGACTACATGGATAACGCCGAGGCCATGCTCAAGTATGTCCTCAAGGACGTCATGGCAACCTGCCCCAACGAGCTCAATATGCTCAACAAGTTTGTGGACAAGGGTCTGCTCAAGCGCCTGGACCATGTCGCCAACTCCGACTTTGCCCGCGTCACCTATACCGAGGCCGTCGAAATCCTGGAGCAGGCCGTCGCCGCCGGTCACAAGTTCGACTACCCCGTGAGCTGGGGCATCGACCTGCAAACCGAGCACGAGCGCTTCCTGACCGAGGAACACTTTAAGCGACCGACTTTTGTGACCGACTACCCGGCCGAAATCAAGGCGTTCTACATGCGCATGAACGAGGACGGCAAGACCGTCGCCGCCGCCGACTGCCTGGTGCCGGGCATCGGCGAGATCATCGGTGGCTCCCAGCGCGAGGAGCGCCTGGATCTGCTCGAGGCCCGCATCAAGGACCTGGGTATGAATCCCGAGCAGTACAAGTACTATCTGGACCTGCGTCGCTATGGCTCCTGCAAGCATGCCGGCTACGGCCTGGGCTTCGAGCGTTTGGTGATGTACCTCACCGGCGTGGGTAACATCCGCGACGTCCTGCCGCACCCGCGCACCGTGGGCAACGCCGACTTCTAATCTCCGCAGCGCACCCAGCGCATTACAGCACATCGCGTCAGCGCCTCTCGGCAAGCCGAGAGGCGCTTTTTTTCAACAGCATCCGTCAAGCTTTTGGCAAGGTTTTGGTCAGTTAGGCAGGGTTGTTGAAAACTCGACCCGCCGTTTGCCGGCAACCATCGACCGTCCAAGGCGTCACGCGTCCTTGGCCAGGCTCCGCACCCTAGGCTCTGATCTGCCGTCACCAAAAAAGAAAGGACGTGGGCGCTATGACCGAAGCCGTTGTTGAAAACTACGAGACCACGACCAGGGGCTCCGCCTCGATGGCAGCCTATCGCGCCGTACGCATCCTGCAGCTCTTGAGCGAGAACACCGGCGAGGACAAGGCGCTGCTTTCCGACGAGCTGGTCGAGCTCCTCGCCCATCCCGACGACCCCGCCCGCATGCCCATCTCGGCGGCACGCCGCAGCATCTATACCTCGATATCTGCACTTCGTCACGCCGGATACGAAATCGACTATAAGCGCGGCGTGGGCTATCGACTCCTCACCCGCCCGCTTGCTGACGAAGAGATCATACGGCTCCACGGCATGGTCATGCGCAACCGATCGACGCCCATAGCCATTCGAAAGAGCATGGCGCAGCACCTGGTCGCCATGGCAAGCGCCGATGTTCGTGACTATCTCGATATGCCCGAACCGGCACCGGCCGCCAACGACGCACCCGTCAAGACAACGCGTTCGCACGCCAAGCGTATCGACACGTGCGAGCTCGTCGAACAGGCCATCGACCATGGAACAACTGTCAGCTTTGACATCTCAAACGTCCTGACCCGAGGCGAAACTGAGGTGGTACGGATGACGGTCCGGCCCTTTGCCATCAGGCAGCGCGATGGCGTCTCGTATCTGCTGGGAACGGTCTACGACACCCGAGGCACCGACGACACCCTGCGCACCGTTGAGGTCAGCCGCATGAGAAACGTCAGCACGCGTTTGCTCGACGGCAAGAAACTCTTTGCCGCGCTAGACGAAGAAGACAGCCCCGCACCCGCAGCATAAGCCCCGTTACCGTCCGTCGTTCCTCAGCACCGCCCATCCGGTTCAGTATTAAAAAACCCGCCAGGTTATTGTAAAAATGGACATCGGCGTTACTATAGTCCCACTTGCACTTTTTCCTAGTGCAGTGTTTCCAGCAATTTTTATACTGGGGGTAATGATATGAAGGACATCACCATCAGCCGCAGGAGCCTTCTTGTCTCCGCTGGCCTGCTCGCGCTCGCTCCGCTCGCCGGATGCGGCGGCAACTCTGGTTCCGGCTCCGCTGCCGCCGGTTCCGACTACACCGTCGGCGTTCTGCAGCTCACCGAGCACTCCGCGCTCGATGCCGCCAACGACGGCTTTGTCAAGGCCATCAAGAAGAGCGGTCTCAAGGTCAAAATCGACCAGAAGAACGCCCAGAACGACCAGTCCACGTGTAAGTCCATTGCCGACAAGTTCGTAGGCGACGGCGTCGACCTGATCTATGCCATCGCTACGCCCGCCGCGCAGGCTGCCGCCGGCGCCACCGCTGATATCCCCATCGTTGGCTGCGCCATCACCGACTACGCCGCTTCCGGCCTGGTCCAAGACAACGACAAGCCCGGCACCAACGTCACGGGCGCTTCCGACCTCACCCCGGTCGCCGAGCAGCTCGAGATGATGCAGAAGGTCCTGCCCGACGTTAAGAAGGTCGGCTTGCTCTACTGCACCGCCGAGTCCAACTCCGACGTCCAGATCAAGGCCGCCAAGAAGGAGCTCGACAAGCTGGGCCTCGAGTACACTGACTTCACCGTCTCGAGCTCCAACGAGATTCAGTCCGTCGTCGAGTCTGCCGTGGGCAAGGTCGACGCGCTGTACTCCCCCACCGACAACACCATCGCCGCGGGTGCCTCGCAGGTCGGCCAGATCTGCAAGGAGAACAAGCTCCCCTTCGTGACTGGCGAGGAGGGTATGTGCATGGCCGGCGGCCTGTTTACCCTCTCCATCAACTATGAGGACCTGGGCTACGCCGCGGGCGAGATGGCCGTCAAGATCCTGAAGGGCGAGGCCAAGCCCGAGGATATGCCGATCAAGCACCTCTCGAGCAAGGACCTGGTCGTCGTCAAGAACGACGAAATGGCCGAGGCCCTGGGCATCGACCTTTCCGCCCTGGACGCGTAATGCCATACGCGGCATGCGTCTAGAGCCCGTGCTCGCGCTTTAGCCGCGTTATTCAATATCTGAGCCACAGGGGCGGGCGCTGTAGACCGGCGTCCGCCCTGCTTGTTTCAGGTAAAACAAAACGTCTGTCCGTAACTCTTCTATGCATTGTTACCGCTATTATGGAAAATCACGTGTCCACCCTATTCTAGGAGGTATGAAGCATGCTCATTGCATTGCAGGGCGCCGTTTCGCAGGGCGTCCTCTGGGGCATTATGGTGCTTGGCGTGTTTATCACGTTCCGCCTGCTCGACATCCCCGATATGACCTGCGACGGCAGCTTTGCCCTCGGCGGCTGCGTCTGCGCTGTGCTCATCGTCAATAACAACGTCGACCCGCTGTTCGCCGTGCTGGCCGGTATGTGCGCCGGCGCCATCGCGGGCGCCGTCACGGGCATTTTGACCACCGTCTTTGAGATTCCTGCGATCCTCGCCGGAATCCTCACCCAGATCAGCCTGTGGTCCATCAACCTGCGCATCATGGGCAAGTCCAACACGCCCATCCTCGCCAAGGGCACCGTGTTCTCAGCCGTCAGCAACATGACCGGTCTGCCGCAGTCCACCGTCGCCATCATCCTGGGCATTGTGCTGGCTGTGGCCATCGTCGCCATCCTGTACTGGTTCTTTGGCACCGAGATCGGCTCCGCACTGCGCGCCACCGGCAACAACGAGTACATGATCCGCGCATTGGGCGTCAACACCAACTCCACCAAGATGATCGCCCTCGTGCTCTCCAACGCCCTCATCGGCCTCTCTGGCGCGCTTATCTGCCAGAGCCAAAAGTATGCCGACATTGGTATGGGCACCGGCGCCATCGTTATCGGTCTTGCCGCCATCGTTATCGGCGAGGTGCTCGGTCGTCTGCTGCCCGGCGGACTCACGCAGTTCTCCGTCCGTCTGGCCTCTGCCGTCTTTGGCTCCGTGGTCTACTTCCTCATCCGCGCCATCGTGCTGCAGCTGGGCATGGACGCCAACGACATGAAGCTGCTCTCCGCCGTGATCGTCGCCGTTGCCCTGTGCGTGCCCGTGGTTTGGGAGCGCTATAAGCTCCGCAGCTCCTACACGAAGGGGGATGAGGCAGATGCTTAAGCTCTCGCACGTCAAAAAGACCTTTAACAAGGGCACCGTCACCGAGAAGCGCGCACTCACCGGCGTCGACCTTACCCTCAACGATGGCGACTTTGTAACCGTGATTGGCGGCAACGGCGCCGGCAAATCCACGCTGCTCAATATGATTGCCGGCGTGTATCCGCTCGATTCGGGCGTTATCGAGCTCGACGGCACCGACATCTCGCGTCTGAGCGAGTCGCAGCGCGCCAAGTACCTGGGCCGCGTGTTCCAGGACCCCATGCGCGGCACCGCAGCCGACATGCAGATTGCCGAGAACCTGGCCCTCGCCAAGCGCCGTGGCCAGCATCGCGGCCTTTCATGGGGCGTCACCAAGGCCGAGAAGGACGAGTACGTTGAGCTGCTCAAGCGTCTGGACCTTGGTCTGGATACGCGCCTCAACGCTAAGGTCGGTCTGCTCTCGGGCGGCCAGCGCCAGGCACTCACCTTGCTGATGGCCACGCTCACCAAGCCGCGCCTGTTGCTGCTCGACGAGCACACCGCGGCCCTCGACCCCAAGACGGCCTCTAAGGTGCTCAACCTGACCGAGGAGATCGTCGACGAGAACCACCTGACCACGCTCATGGTCACGCACAACATGAACGACGCCATCCGTCTGGGCAATCGCCTGATCATGATGCACGAGGGCCACGTGATCTACGACGTGGCGGGCGATGAGAAGAAGTCGCTCACCGTCGCCGACCTACTGCAGAAGTTCGAGGAGGTCTCGGGCGGCGAGCTCGCCAACGACCGCATGCTGCTGAGCTAGCGACTTAGAAAACCACCACAAAGGGGACAGGCACCTTTGTGGTGGTTTTTGTTAAGGACTAAGGAGACCGCCATGAAAAGACTCCCCCGCCTTGCGTTAGCCGCCGCGCTGCTTGCCGGCGTGCTCACTGGCGCGCCCAGCCTCGCCCTTGCGAGCGATCTGCCCCAAGCGATCTATGGCACCGTGACCGTCATGCACACCAACGACATCCACGGCAGCTACAAGTACAGCTACAACGAAAGCAAGGGCACGGGCACCATTGGCTTTGACGGACTGGCGGTTCTCTATAGCGCCCAAAGCAGCGCCCCCCGATCTTCTGCTCGATGTGGGCGATACCTTCCACGGGCAGTCCTTTGCCACCATGAGCGAGGGCAAGAGCATCGCCGAGCTCATGGACACCTTCTATGCCGACGGCTACGACGCGACCACGCCAGGTAACCACGACTGGAGCTACGGCGCGGACAAGCTCCGCACCATGACCGGCTACAGCACCACCGGCACGCCCTTCGCCATGCTCTGCGCGAACGCGAAGTCTACGAGCGGCGTATGAAGCTCGAGCATCACGAAGACGCTCGATCGCACCTGGGAGGATAGCGAGGATCACTCCACATTCGACTACAAAATCAAGGTCGGCGTCGTGGGTGCCATGGATGAGTCGCTGGGATCCTCGCTGCGCGCGGACCTGGTCGCGGGCACGTCGTTCTCGAGTGCCACGAACGCCATCAATACCGAGGCAGAGCAGCTGCGCAAGGAGGGCTGCAACGTTGTCGTCTGTATCGCGCATACGCTCAACGCCAAGACCTTTGCCACGCGACTCCGTGGCATCGATGCCCTTATCGCAGGCCACGAGCACATCAACCTTAACGAGAAGGTGACGGGAGCCGACGGCAAGACAATCCACGTTGTCGAGGCAGGCAGCGCCTTTGCCGAGGTGGGGCTGCTTTCCGTCCCCTACGAGTACGACACCAAGGGCACCGAAAGCACCGACGATGACACGGTCACGGTCCCTGCAGACGGCAGCGATGAGAAGCTCTACACCGCCAAGAACGTCAACGACCTTTTGGCAGACCCCGACAAGGGCTCCGACTACCAAAGCCGCCTTGAAGCCGTCCGCAACAAGATCAAGCCGCTCGACGAGGACTTTGAAAACGAATCGAACAAGGTGCTCGGCACATCCACCACCAACTATTTCTACGGCGAGGACGCCGCAGGCACGCATGGTTGGGAAATGGTGCGCACCACTGATTTCCGCCCCAGCAAGGAGGGCGACACCACCAAGGCCCAGACCATCGGCCACGTGATTTGCGGCTCCTATCTTGCCTTGACGGGCGCAGACCTCGCTATCGAAAACGCTGGCGGCATCCGCGGCGGCATCGCGGCGGGAGACCGGCAACGTCATCGCCATCTCGCCCTACGGCAACACCGTGGAGACCTGGACCATGACCGGCGCGGACTTCCTCGCAGCGCTCGAGCACTCGCTACAAATCAGCGACGAGTGCAATCACAGCTACGAGCTTCAGCAAGCCTACGTGGCAGCCGGCCATACCGAGCAGGAGGCGCAAGACAAGTACAAGTGGCGCGATGACTCTGGCAGCGTTCTCTCCT
>URMR01000073.1 GCA_900548935.1 uncultured Collinsella sp. | reverse complement strand
AGGCACACGGGCTTTGTTTTTCTGTCAATCGCGGGGAAAAACTGCCGCCCAGCCTGCGCAACATCTATAAGGAACTCAAAGCCGATCTGGGTTGTCCCATTCCCGCCACGGGAGATCTAACACCATGGGCACAACAGGGCGTCCTGCTCCTCAACACTACGCTCACCGTGTGCGAGCACGCCGCGAACTCGCACGCCAAACTGGGCTGGAGCACGCTCACCGACTACGTTATCGAACGCTGCTGTCAGCTGCCCCAACCGGTAGTCTTTTTGGCATGGGGCCGCTTTGCCCAGCAGATGGTCGAAGGCAAGCTCGACACGACCGGCGCGGGCAAGGCAACCGACAAGTTCTGCCTGGCCTCTACGCATCCCTCGCCGCTTTCAGCCAACCGTGCCACGGCAGAACTCCCCGCCTTTATGGGGTCGCGCCCCTTCTCGACAGCCAATCGGCTACTCGAACAGCACGGCTCGACCCCCGTCAACTGGACTTGCCTCGGCTAAAAATCGATACATCAAAAACGCGCCCGACGGCTTTCCATCGGGCGCGTTTCCTATTCGGGCCAGATAAACTGGGTACGGCCGGCCTCGCCGCCATCGATCAGCAGGCTCTGCCCGGTCATAAACCGGTTGGTCACGCCCACAAAGTAGATCCACTCGGCAATCTCTTGGGCGGTGGCCCAGCGTTTAAGCGGCGTAAGCTCCATAATCTGGCTCCACAGGTGCTCGTCTTCCATCACGCAACGGTTGAGCGGCGTGATAACGCCGCCCGGGTCCACACTGTTGGCGATGGCCTGCGGTGCCAGGCGGTTTGCAAGGTTCTTAGTGTAGGCGATAACGCCGCCCTTGCTGGCGGCATAGGCGGGAAACTCCGATCCCGTATGCCCGCTCGCCGACCCCACATTGACCACGGATTCGATAGCCGGCGCCGGCTTGGCGGCAAGCCCCTCCCCCACAAAGGCATAGCGCTCGGTCACACTGATGGTGCCACACAGGTTGGCGGCAATATCATCGGCCGAATCCTGCACACCGGCAACGTTCACGATTACCTGAGGCTCAAGGTCGCCCGGAAACGAGTCCGGCTCGCGGACATCAACGATCAGATGGCGGTAGCGCTCGTGTTCGATCGCCGCCGGCAAAAGATCAAAGCCCACGACCTCGTGGCCCTCGTCCAAAAAGCGCTGCACGCACGCGGCTCCGATACCGCCCGAAGCGCCCGTGATCAAAACCCGCATACTTGCTCCTTAGGCGGTTGCGTGGCGCTCGAGGTACTCGGAGCCCACGTTCTCGCGCTCCCAGCCGCGCACGACTTTGTAGCCCACGGGGCTCAGGAAGACCTCGCACAGCAGCTCGGCAACAGCGCCGGTCAGCGAGCACATAAGGACCTGCACCCAGGTCCAGCCGAAGAACGTGTGGCTCACCACAATGGCAAAGACAAGGTTGTCGATAAACTGGCCAACACCCGTGGACACATAGGAACGGAAGGCAAAGCTCGCAAAGTTATTCTTCTTGAGCATACGGCCGAGCGACTGGTTGAGCGTGGAGTTAACCACGGCAGAAACGAGCATTGCCAGCGAAGAGCCCAGCACCACGTACCAGGTGCCGCCGATGGTGGCGTTAAGGGCAGTGTTGACCTCGATCATGCCCGTGTCGTAGTAGGCGCCCCACATGCCGGGCGTGAGCGAGCATGCCCAAAAGCACAGGCTCACGGCCAGGTTGACCAGCAGCGCGAGGATAGAGATTTTGATGGATGCCTTGGCGCCAAAGCGCTTGCAAATCATGTCCTGGCACAAAAACGAAACCCAGCTCACCACAAAGCCACAGTCGAGCGCCAGATACGGTAGGCTGATGAGTTCTTTGTTGGCCAGCAGGTTCATCATGATGACGCTCACGAAAAACAGCGAAACCGTTGCCGCGGGAATGCTCCGCAACAGGACCTTGTAGTCCTCCATGACCTTCTTGATCATTATGTACTCCTTTGGTTTTAGGTTTAACGAGCAGGATATCGGACCCGAACTGCTCGGACGTCTCGGTCTTGAGACGACGGTGGGTATGATAGCCGCTCACACGGCATCAGGCAAGCAAACGGCGCGGCAGCCCCGCAGGGCCACTGCGCCGATGCGTTAAAAGGCCACGTTGCCAAACTCCGACAGGATAAGGTCGGGGTTGTGGTCGGTTGCCCAATCCACGTTCCACGGGCTCGTGAACAGCAGCAGCTTGCCGCCGCGCATGTCCTCGACGCGCAACGTGTCGCGCGTGAGCGAAAGGCCCGGGATATCGATGGTATCGGGGTCGTTCTGGATCCAGCGGATGTCCGTATAGGGCAGCGGCTGGCGACGAACCTCAACACGGTACTCGGCCTTGAGGCGGCGCTCGAGTACCTCAAACTGCAGCACGCCGACCACGCCCACGATGACGCTCTCCATGCCGGCACCCAGCTCACGGAAAATCTGGATGGCACCCTCTTGGGCAAGCTCCTCCATACCCTTGACGAACTGCTTGCGCTTGAGCGTGTCGACCTGCGTAATGCGAGCGAACATCTCGGGGGCAAACGTCGGGATCTGCGGATACTGCACGTGGCGCTTGCCGGAGCACACGGTATCGCCGATGCTAAAGATACCCGGGTCGAACAGGCCCACGATATCGCCCGCGTACGCCTCGTCCACGATGGCGCGGTCATCGGCCATCATCGAGGTGCCCGTGGCAAGCTTAAGTTTGCGGTTGCCCTGCACGTGAAAGGCATCCATGCCGCGCTCGAACTTGCCCGAGCAAATGCGCACAAAGGCGATGCGGTCACGGTGGTTCTTGTCCATGTTGGCCTGGATCTTAAACACAAAGCCGCTAAAGTCGTCGCGGCAGGGATCGACCGGTTCGCTGGTGAGCGTATCGGTATAGGCACGCGGCGTCGGGGCCAGACGCAGGAACTCCTTGAGGAAGGGCTCCACGCCAAAGTTGGTGAGCGCCGAGCCAAAGAACGCCGGGCTCAGCTTGCCGCACGCCACGGCATCCAAGTCGAGCTCGTCGCCGGCGCCATCGAGCAGCTCGATGTCGTCCATCAAGTTCTTATGGTTCTCCTCGCCGATAAGCTCGTCCATGGAAGGATCGCCAAGCTCGGCCTCGACCTCGGCGACCTTCTTGGTGGCGTTGGCGTGACCGTCGCCCTCAAAGGCGATAACGCGACGGGTCTGACGATCGAACACGCCGCGGAAGTTGCGGCCGCTGCCGATCGGCCAGTTCATGGGATAGGTGTTGATACCCAGGACGTTCTCGATCTCTTCCATGAGCTCAAACGGATCACGAGCCTCGTGGTCGAGCTTGTTCACAAAGGTGAAGATGGGAATATGACGCAGCGTGCAGACCTTAAAGAGCTTTTTGGTCTGGGCCTCGACGCCCTTGGCGCCGTCGATGACCATGACAGCGGCATCGGCGGCCATAAGGGTACGGTAGGTATCCTCCGAGAAGTCCTGGTGGCCGGGGGTATCGAGGATGTTGACGCAGGCGCCGTTGTAGGTGAACTGCAGCACCGAGGAGGTAACGGAAATACCGCGCTCCTTCTCGATGTCCATCCAGTCCGAGACGGCATGCTTGGCCGAGCTCTTGCCCTTGACCGAACCGGCGGTCTGAATGCTGCCGGTATAGAGCAGCAGCTTCTCGGTAAGTGTGGTCTTACCGGCGTCCGGGTGGCTGATGATCGCGAATGTGCGGCGCGACGAGATTTCATCCGACAGGCTTGCCATGCGGATCCTTTCTTGCATTGAGTGCATTACGTCGTTGTAACCGCACTATTGTAGCCGCGAAATCCCGCTCTAGGGCACCTATCAGGACAAATTCATCAGTTGGGGTCTAGGCAGATGGTTGTCGGCGGCGTTCTACGGCAGATTGTCTCAATCTGTAACGGTAAGACGGGTTTCGAGCCTCCACCTGTTACAGATTGAGACAAACGGACAGGCCCGCCGGCACAATCTCAATCTGTAACATCTGGTCGCCCAAATTGGGTCTAGCTGTTACAAATCGAGATAAACGGGGAGGCAGGCGGGCAATGTCTCGTTCTGTAACATCTAACCGCGCAAATCGACTCTTACTGTTACAGATTGAGACAAATAGGCAGGCGGGCAAATAACATCTCAATCTGTAACAGCAGGCGACCCAAAACGGACCCAGGTGTTACAGATTGAGATTGTTTCGGAGCAAGCGCAGCGCCGGCGGGCTATTCCACATTTGTCTCTTGCATAACTGTGCATAGTGTATATATACTGTGCTTACCGGTTATATACACGTGTAGCCCAACAGCTAAGGAGCCGCTGTGGACATCATCCTATCCAATTCGAGCGACAAGCCCATCTACGAGCAAATAGCCTCGCAGGTCAAAGCTCAGATCCTTTCGGGCGTACTCACTGCGGGAGCCAAACTCCCCAGCATCCGTGCACTCGCGAGCGACCTTGGCGTGAGCGTCATCACCACCAAGCGCGCCTACGCCGACCTGGAGCAACTCGGGTTTATCTGCACCGTGCAGGGCAAAGGCTGCTTTGTCGCCGAGGGCAACCAAGAACTCTTGCGCGAAAACCAGCTCTGCCATATCGAAGAGCTACTTGCGAAAGCGGCAAGCCAAGCCGAAGCCTTGGGCGTCACGCGCGACAAGCTGCACGAGATGCTCGACCTGGTAGCCCCCGAAACCATGCAGTAGCCATCTGCAAGAAAGGCTATACCATGCAAAACCTTTTAGAACTCAAAGGCATCTCACGCCGTGTGAGCGACCGCTTTTCACTACGCGATGTCACGCTCGCCGTGGAGCCCGGCCAGATTGTTGGCTTTGTTGGTGCCAACGGTGCTGGCAAAACAACGACGATTCGAGCTGCGCTCGGGCTTATAAAGCTCGATGCCGGCAAGGTGCACCTGTTTGGGCAGTGCTGTGGCGCCGACGCGCCCGATGAGTCGCAACGCCACCTGCGCTCCCACGTCGGTCTTGTCCTGGACACATGTCCCTTCCCCTCCACGCTCAAGGTGGGCCAGATCGAGGCGCTCGTAGGCCCGGCGTACCCCATGTGGAATCGCGAAACGTTCAGCGGATTCATCAACCGATTTGGCCTCGATCCTAAGACAAAAGTCAAGGACCTCTCCCGCGGCATGGGCATGAAACTACAGCTTGCCTGTACACTCAGCCACAGCGCCAAACTGCTCGTTTTGGACGAAGCCACCGCGGGCCTTGATCCCATGGCGCGCGAGGAACTGCTCGATGAGTTGCTCGCCTTTGTTTCCGACGGCCAGCACAGCGTGCTGCTCTCGAGCCACATTACGTCCGACCTCGATCGCACCGCCGACCGCGTTATCTGCATCGATGCTGGCTCGATTATTTTTGACCTGCCGCGCGAGGATATTACCGACCGCGCCGGCATCGCCCACTGCACCCAAGCGCAGGCCGCCGAGCTTATGGCTTGCGTCGAAGGCGCCCGTGCCGCCCACCACGCCTATAGCGTGGACGTGCTCGTGCCCAACCGTCGCGAAACGCTCGAGGCCTTTCCCGAGATTCCCTGCGATCGGGCAACCATTGACGACTATCTTCGCCTCACGCTGAAAGGGGCTTCGAAATGAAACGCGCCTTTATGTCCGAGCTCGCCATCGCTCGCACGCTCATCCCGAGCATTGCGAGCGTCGGCCTGTTCATCTTCGTCGTGCTAACCCTTGCCAACGCATCGGACGGCGATTCCGGCATGAGCGCCGGCGCCTGCGCGGTCAGCGCCATGTCGCCCATCATAATCATGAACTCACTGGCTGGCTACGATAACCAAAACGGCTGGGAGCGCTATCGGGCAACGCTGCCGTTCTCGCGCAAAGACATCATCTGCGCACGCTACCTGTGCATTATTGCTTTCTCGGCCGTCATGGCATGCGCCGCCGTGCTTTTGAACATCATCGCCCTTCCGTTCTTCGATCACACGGGCATTCCCTCGACGGGACAGACCGTCTTTGAAATCACAATAGCCTCCGCCGCATCGATGCTCATCTCCCTCATGATGGTGTTTTTGGCACAGCCGCTGTTCTTTCGATTTGGACACATGGAGGCGCTGCGCCTTTCCGTCGGCCTGTTTGCCCTGATGGGCTGCGGTACCATGGCAATGCTGAGCTCTTCCAACCCCATCAGCAACTGGCTCATGTCGATTGCCGGAGCGAATCCCGATCCTGCCGTTCTGGGCTGTTTGTGCGCAGGAATTGCCGTACTGACCCTCGTGCTATGCGCAATCAGCTGCGCCGTCAGCACCAAGGTCTATCGAGCGCGCGACCTGTAGGCACGCGAGTCTCAATCCACGAAGAACGCGATCGCCGCTCCTCCCCGCAAATCCGTGGCAAACGGCATGTCCCCGGCGTGTGCCACCGTGCTACTTGCGCAGCGGCTTGGGCAGCGGAATGCCGGCGGCGATAACGGCGGCGATGATCATACAGACGATGCCTTTGAGCGGGAAGCACATGAGCAGCAGGCCCACGACCATGACCGGCTGACGCATAACGGCGCCCATCGTCGATGCCGTGCAGACGGCGACGCAAAAGACCGGATCGGCACCGGTAAGAATGGCTAAGCCGTAGCCCAGGCTCACGCCCGAAAAGATAACGGGGAAGAAGTGGCCGCCGCGCCAACCAAGGTTGATGAGGGCGGGGGTCAGCATGGCCTTGACCAGACCGGTCGCGATAAGCACGCCGGCGGGAATGGTCAAGTAGGTTTCCATGAGCACGTCGGCCTGGGTCTCGCCGGCAAACATGGTGTAGGGCAGGACCGTGCCGCAGGTGGCGAGCGCCAGACCGGCCAGCATGGCCTTGACGACAGGACGCTCCCCTATTGCATGGGACAATGCCTCGCTTGCATGCTCGGAGACAAAGTACAGCCAACCGCAAACGGTGCCAACCAACGCCAGCGGAATGAGCCAGGTAAGCTCCAGGTTGCCCACCTCGGCGGACTCGAACCTGGGCATGCCCATGCCGCCGCCCATGAGCTGGCCGAGCAGCAGATAGGTGCCCAGGCCGCCGGCAATCGCAATGCCATAGACCACGGTCTTCTGTGCTTTGGGCAGCTTGATCGTGATCTCGTCGGACGCAGAGCCCTCGTCGCCGTCGGCGCTACCGGCAAGCGGCGCCACAAAGCCAAAGACGGGCGCGGTAAAGAGCGCCGTCAGGGCAGCCTGGGTACCCAGCAGCGTGAGCTCCCTAAACTCGGCGCCAAAGCGACGCATGCGGTCGCCGACCCAGCTGCACAGACCGGCGATAACGCCGGTCAGGCCGGCCTCCGGTCCAATGCTTCCGCCAAACAGCAGCGGCAGCAACGCCGCGAGCGAAAGCTTGCCCAGGTTGTCGTATGGGTAGCGCCCGTCTTGCTTAACCTTAGCCATCACCTGGTTGAGATCATCGGTCTTGGTGCCTGTCATCTTTTCGTACAGACCGATTAACAGGCCGCCCAGCAGGCAGACAAAAAACGGGTATGGCAAAAAGCCAAACGGACCGCTGGCAAGCTCGGGCGAAGCGACGCCCAGCGCGTGCGGAATCTCGGTCCATAGATAGTCGATGCCGTGCTCCATCGCAAAAAAGAACAGCCAGACCGCGGCGCCTGCGAACGCACCGGTCACGGCAACGCTAACTAAAAACAGCGCGCGGTTTGTGGGTTTGGCAAGGTTATCCATCGGGTCCTCCCGCGGTCAAAGTCGACATAGCTACGTTTTATTGTAGAGCGAGCGTTGCCCGAACAAGCCAACCATCCGCGCTGCAAACGGCACCATTGGGAGTCATAGTGGAGCAGGCTCAAGACTTATCCGTTGACAATTGAGGCAATCTCGCGCAAATCGTCGGCAAAGTAAATGCCAATCTGGCGCCGTGGGCTCGATAAGCCCTTATCAATCATGTGCTCGAGCAGCGCCTTAAGGTCGTTGTAGTAACCGTTCAGGTTATACAGGATGCACGGAGCACTCAGGTGTCCCAACGACACCGCGGACATGACCTCGGCAATCTCCTCGAGCGTGCCCGTCCCGCCGGGAAAGGCGATGAAGGCATCGCCGAGCTCGATCATCTTTGCTTTACGCTCTGCCATATCGCTCGTCACGATAAGGTCGTCGATACCGTCATGCTGAAACTCGGCCTCGATAAAAAAGCTCGGCTCCACACCCGTCACGTGTCCACCCGCCTCGAGTACGCTATCGGCGAGCGCACCCATCAGGCCCGATTTGGACCCGCCGTATACCAGCGCGTGCCCGTTGGCGCCAATCCAGTTGCCCAGCTCCTGCACCGCGGGCAGAAATGCCGGATCATTGCCGACACTGGCACCCAGATACACGGTGATATTCATATTCAGTCCCCCTCATCGTGACGCGTGGCGCCCGTTCTAGCGCTGGCGTCGACGATACTCGCGCACGCGACACGAAAGATCGGCAAGCTCGTCACGATCGAGCTCTTCCAAATGCTCCAGATCATCCATAAAACGCGCCATGGTGTCCTTTTGACGCATCTTGATGAGCATATTGCAGTAGTTCACCGCCACGCCCGTGAGCATGGCGATGTAGAAGATGCTGATAACGCTCAAGACGACGGTAATAGCGCGGGCAACCGGTGTTTCGGCCGGAATGTCGCCAAAGCCGATGGTCGAAACCGTCTCAAAGCTAAACCAAAGTCCATCGCCAAAGGTGAGGGTCGTAGGCTCGGACAGCCAGACAGCCGTCGAGCACAGCAGGTAAAAGATAAGAAACAGCCCCGTGATGCGCGCAAAGCCAGCCTGTCGCAGAACGTCGGCAAGCGTCCTCAACTTGTTCATCGCGACCCCTTTTCCCAGACGCCCCAATCACGTTTGCTCGGTATTGTCCCACAACCGGCAGTTAGGGACGTTCCTTTTAATATGAGCAGGACATTGTC
>URMR01000072.1 GCA_900548935.1 uncultured Collinsella sp. | reverse complement strand
TCTCTCATGGCTCTGCCTGCCAGGAGTTTCTTGAGTATGTGGCCGGCAGGGGAGAACAGCCCGACAACGGTGCCGTGCTTCATTTTGGCTATTGCGACGGGACGTTTTCGCTCCTTGATTGGTGACGAACGAAAGGACCCCTATGAATAAAGATCTGTATCTGGTCCGTCACGGGCAGACAATATTCAACCTTAAGCGCATCATTCAGGGGTGGAGTGACTCGCCGCTCACGCAGCTGGGATGCGACCAGGCGGCGCGTGCCGGCATGTTCTTGCGTGCGCGCGGCATTGAACCCGATCATGCCTACACCTCCACACTTCATCGCACCGAGCAGACTATCGCCAACCTGTGGCCGGGCTTGGCGTACGAGCGCCTGGACGGCCTGCGTGAGTGGTTCTTTGGCGACTTTGAGGCCGAGCGCGTGATGCTCATGCCCGAGCGCCCGTGGCGCGACTTCTACCGCCAGTTTGGCGGCGAGGGCCAGATGCAGGTGCGCGAGCGCATGGTGGCGACGTTGACCGATCTTATGCGACGTCCGGACCACGAGTGCGTGCTCGCGGTGAGCCATGCCTCGTCCATCAAGGAGTTTTTGGACCACGTGAGGGGAGCGGCGGCCGACGAGCGCGAACGCGTTCCGGGCAACTGCTCGGTGCTGCATTTTGCGTTTGACGATGCGACCGATACGTTTGAGCTGGTCGAAGTCTTTACGCAAGAAGATTATGCGCGCGAGCTGGGTCTTGAGCCGCTCGTGGCGGCAGCGGGTCCGCAGCGCGGGTAGCGCGGGCGTGGCGATGCGGATTGTCGAGCTGCCGAGTCTTTGTGTCGGGCGTTTAGGCCCTGTTAGAACCGTGCGATCTGGTGGGTCAGCAAACCCGTCGGAACCTGCGGTGCGCCGCCGGCAACCTGCGCGGCGGGGAATAACGCGGCAACGGTAAAGTTGAACGGCTCTTTGCCCGTGTAGGCGCCGGCTGCGCGGGCTTCGTCTGCCAGGAGCTGCGCCGCCCCTGCTAGCGCGGCAGCATAGGTGGGGTCGTCTGCCGGCGTCGGCTCCGGTGCCTGGTCGAGCATGGCTCGGATGGCGGCAACGGCGTCCTCGCGCTTGACCTCCCACACGCGGTGTGTAATGCCCGCAGGATCGGTGACGGCATAGAGCGACGCGCCCTCTTTGGCGGCACCGAGGATGATATCCATAACGGGCGAGGCCTCGTAGGCAAGCGACACGGGGCGGGGCTGCACCTTAAGCTCGGCGATTGCGCGGGCAGCTGCGGCCGCATCTGCGGAAGGCGCGTCGTCGCCTACCAGTACGCCGATAGGGCAAATCGCCACGATACCCGTCACGCGACCCGGCTCGCCCGAGCATTCGTACACGTAATACGCCGCGCCCGGATCTTTGAGCATGAGCCCGTCGGCAATGGCGCCGCGCAGGGCGTCGTTACCGCTTAGGATGTCGCCCATCTGCGGCAGCGCTTCGAGCACGCGGTCCTGAGCTGGGCGGATGCAGGGAAACGGAAGTGCTTTCATGGGCGGTCCTAACGCGCGAGTCGGTTTGTTCGCGGCTTATTATGCCCCAACTTGGCCGCTTGCGTCCCAGAGCGTGTTATCGGCAAGCGTGATGAGCACGTTCTGCCAGCGAACGATATCGGCATGGAGCGCATACTCGTTGGGCTTGTGCGCGAGCGCCAACGAGCCGGGGCCGTAGCTCATGCAATTGCGGTTGCCTGTCTTGCCGGCAATGACAGCGGTGTCGGTGTAGCCGGTAAAGAAGCCGACGGTCGTGTCCGCGTTCCAGCCATCGCCCAGGGTGACGGTATCCATATGGCAGATGTAGACGAGCCGCGCCTCGTCGCTCGCGCCCGGCACGGTAATCATAAGGTTGCAGCGCCCGGGGAACACTTCGAGCTCGCGTATCTCTGCGGTGTCCAGCACGGGCGAATCGAGTTTGCCAACATATGTCTCGACCAGGTCTTTGATATGTTGTTCGATCTCGCCCTTATACGCGCCGGGGTCCGAGCTGTCAATCTTCACAGGCTCCTGCGCAAGCCGCCAGACAAAGTCCTCATCAACCATACAATCAGTCTGCTTTCCAAACCGATTGAAAGCCACCTGCAGATTCGCGACGTGCACGTAGCAGTATTTACCGTTCGCAGGCCGAGCCATCGCGTCTGCCGTCCGGGCGGGCTCGCAAACGACGTAGTGGGTACGTACCTTTCATGGACGACATGCTGTGCGACATATCTGCCTTTCGGTATCACCGGATACCTCCACAGGTTTTGGCAATAATGCCGGACCTGCCCGATTCTGTGGACGATCCACGCAGGGAGCGTCTTTGTGAGCATCCGCTCGTCAAGCATTTCCTGGGCACACCATTACACGTGTTGGCACAGGGCGGCTGCGGACGTAAGGGCGGTCGCATTGTCAGGCATGTTTGGAACGGGGAGAGGCCGTTTGACTCCGTGCGACAAACAGAGTTTGGCCTTGATGTCGCGTCCCCGCTCTTTACCCTGCTGACCCTGGCTTCCTCGGTTTCAAACGAGCGTCTGATCATGTGCATGTATGAGATGTGTGGCACCTTTGCCGTGTGCAAGATTGCGCCCCAGGTAAAGTTGGCACTTGAACAGGCATATGGGGGCCGGTGGGGTGACGCACGGTTGGGCTGGGAAAACGTAAAGGATGCCTCGGGGAATCCAACGGACTTGTGGAAACGACCTCCCTTGATCGAGTTCTCTGAACTAACGGAGTACGCCAATAAGATCCAGGGGCTCCGTGGTGCTAAATCGTTCATACGTGCCGCAAAATGCATTACGGGGGTTGTGGCATCGCCGCTTGAGGTCCAAGCTTCGATGCTGTTTGGCCTTACGAGGCTGCGCGGCGGCGAAGGGCTGCACCTCACCAATAATGTCGAGATTCGCATGACGCGCAGCGCCCGCCTGATTTCGGGGCTTGATAGGCGCTACGCCGATATCCTGCTGTCAAATAAGGACGGCAGCCGAGAGTGCTTGGTTGAATGTCAAGGTAAAGCCATTCACGGATCCATAGAATCCAAGATCTCGGACTCCGATCGAACGACGGCCCTGCAGACGATGGGATATCCTGTCGTTCTGATGACCTATGGTCAGCTGGTCGACTCCGATGCCTTCCGCGTGGTGATGGAACTCATCATGTCCTATCTCGATGTGCCGTTGAAAGACAAGACGCCGCGGCAGCAGGAGCTCGAACGGCGACTTCGTGAGGAGATTTTTATCGATTGGGCGGGAATGTAGCCGCGCGGGTGGAAAACGGTAGCGCGAACTAGAGTTTTGGTTGCGAAAAGGCCTCAGTTGCTCCTTGAAATTGGCTTTAAAAGTGCTACCCAGAACAAGTTATTTCGAAAAATGGACAGTCAACTTTAATTTGGCATATAGAGACCGATTTTTACCTACTAAAACCCCTGATAAAGCTGTTTATAAAAGCAGTCGTGCTTAGCGACTTGGGCCTCACTGTCGATTATCCGAAACAACTTGTTCTGGGTAGCACTTTTCAAGTCGCCAGGGGCAACGAGATCGGCCCCCGTTATGTGAAAACGGGGGCCGAATGGGCGTCGTGGCCTGTCTGGCAGGCTTGGCGCCGACGCTACTTGATTACGCGCACACGATACATCGACGGAATCTGCTTGAGCGCCTCGATGGTGCTGCCGTCCAGGTGCTCGTCCGTGTCGAACATGGTGTAGGCGTTCTCGCCGGCGGACTCGTTGGTCATACGCTGCACGTTGGCATTGTCCTTGGCCAGGATTGCCGTGATCTGGCCGATCATGTTGGGCACGTTGGCGTGCAGGCAGGCGATGCGGCTTGCGGCGCGCGCCTTGCCCATGCTGCAGGCGGGGTAGTTGACGCTGTGCGCTATGTTGCCGTTCTCCAGGTAATCCTTGAGCTCGCTGATGGCCATATCGGCGCAGTTAGCCTCGGCCTCGCCGGTGCCGGCGCCCGAGTGCGTGGTGATAAACGTGTTGGGCATCTTGACGGTTTTGGGCGTGGCGAAGTCGCAGCTAAACCAGCTGAGCTTGCCCTCGCGCAGGGCGGCGTCGACGGCGTCCTCGTCAATGATGGTCTCGCGCGCGTAGTTGATGAGCACTGCGTCGGGTGCCAGCAGGTTGATCTGCTCGGTGCTGATCATGCCGATGGTGTCGGCCTTGCTGGGCACGTGCACGGTGAGGTAGTCGCAGCCGCGGCAGAGATCCTCGAGCGTGCCCACGCGCTGCACCTCGCGGCTCAGCACCCACGCGTGCTCGACGGAAATGAACGGATCATAGCCGTAGACGTCCATGCCCAGGTCGACGCAGGCGTTGGCGACCTTGGAGCCCACGTTGCCCAGACCGATGACGCCGATGCGCTTGCCCTTGAGCTCGCGGCCCACAAAGGCCTTCTTGGCCTTCTCGGCGTCGACCTGAATCTCGGGATCGTCGGCGTTGTCGCGCACCCAGTCCATCGATTGCACCACGCCGCGGCTCGAAAGCACTAGCATGCCCAGGACGAGCTCCTTGACGGCGTTGCTGTTGGCGCCGGGGGAGTTAAAGACGACGACGCCCTTCTTGGCGTACTCCTCGACGGGGATATTGTTGACGCCGGCGCCGCAGCGGGCGATGGCGCGGATGCCCTCGGGCAGCTCGTAGCCGTGCAGGTCGGTGGAGCGCATCAGGATGGCGTCGGCCTCCTCGGCGGTGCCCACAAACTCGTAGCCCTCGCCAAACTCGACCTTGCCGTCCTTGGTGATGTCGTCGATGGTCTTAATCTTACGCATGGAAAAACTCCTTAGCAGGTTTTGATCTAAACAGGTTGGTCTGAGGTGGCTGGTAGGCCCGCGTGCTGCGGGCTAGTTAGATCGCGGACTCAAACTATGCTGTGCTTCGAAGTCCTTCATGTACGAGGCCAGTGCCTGCACGTCTTCCATAGTTACGGCGTTGTAGACGCTGGCGCGCATACCGCCCACCAGGCGATGGCCCTTGACGTTTTGAACCTGGTGCTCGGCCGCGCCTGCAACAAAGGCCGCATCGAGCTCGGCGTCGACGGTGCGGAAGGTAACGTTGGCGATGGAGCGGCTGTCGGCCTGCGCGGTGCCATGGAACAGCTCGCTGTGCTCGAGCAGGTCGTAGAGCAGGTTGGCCTTGGCCCAGTTGCGTTCGGCCATGGCGGCAAGTCCGCCGGTCTCCTCGACCCAACGGAACACCTTGCCGCACACGTAGATGCCAAAGGTGTTGGGCGTGTTGAGCATGGAGCCCTTGGCGGCCTGGGTCTTAAGGTCCAGGTACTGCGGCGTCTGCGCAAAGGCGGGGCCTTCGGCGATCAGGTCGTCGCGCACGATAACCACGGTGACGCCCGCGGCGCCGGCGTTTTTCTGCGCGCCTGCGTAAATGAGCCCGTAGCGCTCAACGTCGAGCGGCTGCGACAGGAAGCAGCTCGAGACATCGGCGACCAGCGGCACATCGCCGCAGTTGGGCAGCTCGTGGTACATGGTGCCAAAAATAGTGTTGTTCTGGCAGATGTAGACGTAGTCGAGCCCGTCGCCCGCGGCCTCGGCGGCAATGCGCGCGTTGGCGTCGGCCATGGTGGGAATGCGGTCGAAATTGGTGTCCTCGGAGCTCGCGAGCAGCACGGTCTCGCCGTACTTGGCGGCCTCCTTGTACGCCTTGTTGGCGAAGTTGCCGGTCACGACGTAGCCGGCGCGGCCGCGGCGCATGAGGTTCATGGGGATGCCCGCAAACTGCAGCGTGGCGCCGCCCTGCAAAAACAGGACACGGTAGTTGTCGGGGATGCTCAGCAGGCGGCGCAGGGTTGCCTCTGCGTCGTCGATGATTTGCTGGTACATGCTAGATCGATGGCTCATCTCGAGCACGGACATGCCGCAACCGCGGTAGTCCATCATCTCGTCGGCGATCTCGGCGAGCACGCTTGTAGGCAGCGCGGCCGGGCCAGCTGAGAAGTTGTGCACACGCGCCATCTTCTAGTTCCCCCTCGTAGTCGTTTGAACGTTCGGGATACTTTAGCACAGTGGAGCGCCAGGCGCGACCGCATCACGGTAAAACTCGACTGCGCCGCTATGATTTACAGGATGGTTACATGGGGGGAGGGGTTTACTCCTCCGACAAGTCCAGGTCGGCTAACGACGGCATCAGGCTTTCCAGGCGCTTGATCTCTTCGTCGAACATGGCGTTGAGTTGCTTTTGCTTGACTTCGAGCTCGTTTTGCATGTCGACTTCGGCTGCGGTCGACTTGTCCGCAAAGGCGGCAAAGTCGCCTTTGTTGCGACCGAGAATCGACATGATGCGCTCGTCGATCGTGTCCTTGCACAGCAGACGGTAGACCAGCACGTTGCGCGACTGTCCCATGCGGTGCACGCGCGAAGTGGTTCGCTGGGGCTAAAGGTCTGGCCATTACGGACTCCTGATGATGCGTGGACAAGTTGAGGCATGTGGAACGTGCGGTACGTTCGTCCGGCGGGTTCATTTCAATTGCCGCGGAACCGATGAAAGCCAGACGGGCTTCAAGCGCCCGTGATCGCCGTTTACCGATTAAAACTACCGCTCATCTGCATATGCACAGTTGATTTGCTGCACAACAAAATGTTGCTAAACAAAAACGTTCGCAAGTGGCGTATCAAGTAATCATTGGCATAATTCTTCCTTTTTTCCAATACAGCTAGTGGGTTGTTTGGGGAATCTTGGGGGTCGTTTCTGTATGGATAAAAATGCTACCAGTGCGACAGGCGACTTCGTGAACGTAGACGCGTACTACGAGTCGCTAATTTTGAATGCGGTCGCGCAGGCCGATGCTCCGTTGCACGAAGCGTTGGTGCGTTCGAACGTATACCGCAGTATTAACGACTCATACGAGCGCGCGCTGGCCCGACTAGTTATAGATGGTGAACTTTTGTATGCCAACGGCGAGTACAGCATGGCGCCCGATGCGGCCAACGAGGTGGCGGAACCCGCAGAGGAGCCGGTGGCTGCTGATGCCATTGGGCTTGAGGCTGTTAAAAGCGAAGGTGCCGAGGGCGAAAACACTGGGGACGAAGACGTTGACGGCGCCGTTGTTGATGACGAAATCGTTGAGTCTGAAGAGAATGCGCCCGAGGCCGTTGAGTGCGATGTCGAAGAGTCCGAAGCCGCAGAGCCTGAGTCAGCTGAGCGTGCAGTGGCAGAGCCCGAGGCCGACGAGCGCGATACTGCGGAACCTGAGGCTGTCGAGGTCGCAGCTGAGGAGCCCGTGACGGCTGAGCCCACCGCGGGCGACGCGACGGAAGCCGAAGCGGTGGAGCCTGTGGCCGAAGAGGCCGAGGCCGTTGAATCTGTTTCTCCTGAGGACCCTGCACCTATGGCTTGCGGTCCCATTTCGTTGCGTGCAGATTCGACTCTTGAGCAGCTGAAGGTTAATGAGCGCAGCTGGCCTATCCCCGTTGTCGTGGGTGTTTCGTATGACAAGAAGCCGGCCGACGGCTTATCCCTCATGGGATACGAACTGCCGGCGGAGTCTGCAGAGGTGGCGGTCGAGCGGCAGGAGCCGGCTCAAGTCGAGCAGCAGGAGCCGGTGCAGCCTGAGCGTTCCGAACTCACATTGTCTTCCGAGCCCCAGCAGCTGGTCATTTCCTTCTCGGATGGCCTTGAGGTTGCGAAGGCCGTTGCCGAGCCCGAACCAGAACCCGAGCCAGAGGCTGAGCCCGTTGAAGCTGCCGTCAATAAGCTCGAGCGCCCCAGGTACCTGAGTGGTTGGGATGACCCGCGCTGCGTGTTCGACAGCGAGACTCAGGTTGCTTTCCTCGATAAGCAGAATATTAAAGATGTGTTCAGTCTCGTTCGCGAGCTGGGCAAGGCCGAGGACGCTGACGTACGTGCCGCCTTTGAGACGCAACTCCGTGTCTACGCTTTGCCGCTTTCCCCACAGTACCGCGCGCAGGCGCCGAAGCTCGGCAAGCTCTCGGGCAACAAAAAGCTGGCGTTTGACGTCTTTGGCAATTTGCGCAGTATCGGGCTTGAATGTTGCGCGTATACGGATGTTAAGGGTCCAGAAACCGAACTGTTCAGTACTATTTAATCAGGTGATGGCGAGCCTCTCTCACTGTTGAATCTTTCGATTTCTCCGGCGTTGCAACGCAAATTAAAGAGCAAGTATCGCATTCACAATCTGCCTGAGCTGCTTTCGTACAACTGGAGGGAGCTCCGAACGAAGGGCCTAACTTCGGGCGAGCTGCACTCGATTGTGTCTGCATTAAACGATTGGCCATCGGGAAAGCTGCAGCTTGGAAGAACCAAACAAGAAATTGAGCTTGCACGCCAGGCGGCGATAGGGGGCTGGTATCCATCGGTTAATATGTCACTCGAGCGTGTCGCGGCGGTTAACCGGCTCGCTGGCGAAGCTATCCTGCGGCTGCATCGAGAGCGTTTGTCCATACACGAGCCCTCGTTCCGTCTGCTCTTTTGCGTTAGGGTGGCGGGCAAGCTCGCGATGGGCTATAGCGAAAAATACTCCGCTAATTCGGTGCTCGATGAACTTAAAAACGAATACCCCGCCTTTAATGCGGCCGTAAAAACGTTCAAGCGCCTGAACTTTGAGCTTTCCCAGGATCAGGGGGATATTGATACAGCTAATACGCGGTCTACCTTCATAGATGCTAATGGTGCAGGTAGCTTTATTGCATCGACTGATAAGGCTCAATTGGGCAGGTGGTTGGATGCCCAGTCCAAAGCCCGTGAGGGGGATTCCTCGCACGATTCCGAGATGTCGGCAGCGCAGGATCTTACGGTAACCCAGGCGCTTGCGCTGGCCCTTGACCAAGATGCTGCAAAGTTCAACAGGTGGTTTGCGGACCTCGCATACCAGGATCGCACCCTGATGGGCTATATGCTCATCGATGACAAGCCGGCTCGTTGGATTGACAACCTTGCTATCTCTGCTTGGAAAATCCGCGAGCGTTACGATGCCCTTATGGCGTCGCGCCCGACGTTCGACATTGATACATTCGGTCCGCTCTTTAAAAAATACAA
>URMR01000071.1 GCA_900548935.1 uncultured Collinsella sp. | reverse complement strand
GGGCACCAAACAGGGGAACGCATAATGGCGCCCGTATGCGCCGTGGTCGTTGCCGGTGGCAGCGGCCAGCGCTTTGGTAACCCCGGTGGCAAGCAGCTCGTCAATGTGGCGGACCGTCCGCTTATGAGCTGGTCCATTCGCGCATTTGACCGTAGCGATAAGGTCGGCCACATCGTGGTGGTGTGTCCTGCCGAGCGCCGTGCCGAGATGCGCCGCCTGGCCATCGACCCGTTTGACTATGACACGCCCATCAGCTTTGCCGATGCCGGCGCGACCCGCCAGGATTCCACCCGCGCAGGCGTGCACGCAGTGCCGGCGGGCTTTGAATACGTCGCCATTCACGATGGCGCTCGTCCGCTCATTACCACCGAGGCCATCGATCACGCTATCGACGTGCTCGTGAGCGACCGCGCCCTCGACGGTGTCGTGTGCGGCCAGCCCGCCATCGACACACTCAAGATCGTCGATGGCGATAACATCGTCGAGACACCGCCGCGCGAACTCTATTGGGCTGCACAGACGCCGCAGATCTTTAGCGTCGACGCTATGAAGCGCGCCCATGCCGCGGCGATTGCCGAGGACTTTATCGGTACCGACGATTCATCGCTGGTTGAGCGCATGGGCGGGCGCGTCCGCTGTGTCCAGAGCCCGCGCGATAACCTTAAGGTGACGGTGCCCGAGGACCTGCGTCCCGTAACCGCGATTCTGCTCGGTCGCATGGCCGAGGGAGAGGACCTTCCCCATGTTCAGTAACCTGCGCATTGGCCATGGCTACGACGTCCACCGTCTGGTGGAGGGGCGTCGATGTATCATCGGCGGTGTCGACATTCCCTACGAGCGCGGCCTGCTGGGCCACTCGGATGCCGATGTGCTCGCGCACGCCTTGGCCGACGCCATTTTGGGCGCCTGCCGCGGGGGAGACATCGGCAAACTGTTCCCTGACACCGATCCTGCCTATGAGGGCGCCGACTCGATGGTGCTGCTTGCCCGTGTGATGGACTATGCGCGCGAGCTGGGCTTTGAGTTTGTCGATGCCGACTGCACCATTGCCTGCCAGCAGCCCAAAATCACCCCGCACCGCGATGCCATGCGCGCCAACCTTGCCCATGCCCTGGGCGTTGACATCGAAAACGTGGGCGTCGCCGCTACTACGACCGAAAAGCTCGGTTGGGAAGGCCAGGGCGAGGGAATCGGCGCCTGGGCCGTCTGCCTGCTACAGAAAACCGTTAAGGAGTAACGAATGCGTATCTACAACAGCGCTACCCATAAAAAGGAAGAGTTCCAGCCCATCGAGTCCGGCAAGGTCCGCATGTACGTGTGCGGCCCCACGGTCTATGACAACATTCACATCGGCAATGCCCGCACGTTCATCTGCTTTGACGTGATTCGTCGCTGGCTCATCGCGAGCGGCTACGAGGTCACGTTTGCCCAGAACCTCACCGATGTCGATGACAAGATCATCAAGCGCGCCAACGAGCAGGGCCGTACGGCCGCCGAGGTCGCGACGGAGTTCTCCGACAAGTTCATCGGCGTTATGCGCGCCGCCAACGTGCTCGATCCCGATGTGCGCCCCCGCGCCACCAAGGAAATCGGCCCCATGATCGCCATGATCAAGACGCTCATCGAGCAGGGCCATGCTTACGCCGCCGATAACGGCGACGTGTACTTTGCTGTGCGCAGCGATCCCAACTATGGTCAGGTCTCGGGCCGCAACATCGACGACCTTATGGTTGGCGCACGCATCGAGGAGAACGAGGACAAGAACGACCCGCTCGACTTTGCCCTGTGGAAGGCCGCCAAGCCCGGCGAGCCCAGCTGGCCGAGTCCCTGGGGCGAGGGCCGTCCCGGTTGGCACACCGAGTGCGCTGCCATGGTGCATCGCTACCTGGGCACCCCGATCGACATCCACGGCGGCGGCTCCGACCTTGCCTTCCCGCATCACGAGAACGAGTGCGCCCAGGCCACCTGCGCCTGGCACCAGGGTTTCTCCAACACCTGGATGCACACGGGCATGCTGCTGGTCGACGGCGAGAAGATGTCCAAGTCGCTCGGCAACTTCTTTACGCTGGCCGAGGTCCTCGAGCAGCACTCCGCTGCCGCCCTGCGCCTGCTGATGCTGCAGACGAGCTATCGCTCGCCGCTCGACTTCTCCTGGGAGCGCCTGGAGGGTGCCGAGAATTCGCTCACGCGTATTGCCGGTACGGTCGAGAACCTGCGTTGGGCTGCGAACCACGCGACGGCCAACGCCGATGCGGCTGCCGCCGAGGCGTTTGCTGCCAAGGCCGCCGAGACCCGCGCCGCCTTTAAGGAGTGCATGGACGACGACTTTAACACCGCCGGTGCCATGGGTGCCGTCTTTGGCTTTGTCACCGAGTGCAACCAGTATCTGGAGCAGGCGGGCGATGCTGCCGACAAGGCCGCAGCCCTGGCTGCCGCCGACACGCTGGCCGAGCTGCTCGATACGCTTGGCGTCGAGCTTCCCGAGCCCAAGGTCGAGCTGCCGCTGGGCCTGCTGGGCGTTGCCGCCGGCCTGGTCGCCTACACTGGTGACGACGTGGACGAGGCAGCTTCCAAGATTCTCGAGGCTCGCGCCGAGGCCCGTGCCGCCAAGAACTGGGATCTGGCAGATGCCATTCGCGATCAGCTCAAGGACCTGGGCCTGACGATTGAAGATACTGCCGCCGGCACCCGTATCAAATCTCTCTAATCCCCGCGGGTTTCCCAAGCACCCGACCTTGCCGTTCAAACCGTCGCTCGCGTACTCAAGTACGCGTCGCTCCTCTTTCACGGCAATCTCGGGCACTTGGAAAACCCGTACCGACCGCCCGAGTCACGGCACCTTGCCTTTCAATCGTCGGGCATGACCTCAAGGTCTATGCCCTCCTCTTTCAAGGCAATCTGCCGCACCTCGGGCGGTCGTTTCGTTTGTTCTATTGATAATTGTTTTTAAGGAGGCCGTCCTATGGCCGACAATCGCAAGCGTGCACCGCGTGGAGGCAAGCAGGCTGCTTCTGGCTCGCGTCCGATTCGCCGCAATGATCGCGCTGCCGCTCCCAAGGGCCAGCGCGATCGCACCCAGGCCGCACGTCCGCAGCGCGATCGCAACCGCGACGCTGTCCAGGCTCCCAAGGGCGAGTTTATCGAAGGCCGTCGTGCTGCCGCCGAGGCGCTACGCACCGGTTTTCCCATCAAGTGCGCGCTCATCGCCGAGGGCGGGGAGCGCGATGCTGCCCTGTCGCGTTTGGTCGATGACCTCAACGCTTCGGGTGTCCGCATTAAGTACGTGCCGCGTGCACAGCTCGATGCGCTGTCGAGCCATGGCGCTCACCAGGGCATTGCGCTCGAGGTGGGCAACTTCCCCTATGCCGATGTTGCCGATATTCTCGACCGCGCGGGCGACGGTCCGGCGCTTGTCGTGGTGCTCGACCACGTGACCGACGACGGTAACTTTGGCGCCATCGTGCGCTCTGCCGAGGTCGTGGGCGCGGCGGGCGTCATCATTGCCAACAAGCGTGCCGCCGGTGTGACCGTGGGCAGCTACAAGACTTCTGCCGGCGCCGTCATGCATCTGCCCATCGCGCAGGTTCCCAATATCGCTCGTGCGCTTGACGATCTTAAGGCTGCTGGCTTTTGGGTGGGCGGTGCCTCCGAGCATGCCGAGGGCAGTTGCTGGGACGCTCCCTTCGAGGGCCGCGTTGCGCTCGTCATGGGCTCTGAGGGCGACGGCATCTCGCGCCTGGTGCTCGAGAAATGCGACTTTTTGACCAAGCTTCCCCAGCGCGGCATGACCGAGAGCCTTAATGTTGCCCAGGCAACGACGGCGCTATGCTTTGAGTGGCTACGTCGCAACGCCGGCGAGCTCATGGGAGAGGAGTAGCGCATGTCCAAGAAGAACCGTGCCAAGTCCAAGGCCAAGCGCTTTGGCGAGGGCTCGGCCAAGCCGATTGTTTCGGCCGCGACCTACGGCGTGGGCGGCAATGCGTTTGCACAGGCTATCGCCGACCCAGTCTCGACGGTGCACTCCAACAAGCCCGAGCTGCTGGTGGTCGACGGCTACAACGTGATCCACTGCACGCCGCGCTACGAAAAGCTCGTCTACGACCATTCCGACGATCCGTATTCCAGCGACGTCCACGATATGGCGCGCACCGCACTCATCAACGACGTGGCGGCGTTTGCCCAGGGCCGCTACGAGGCCGTGATTGTGTTCGACGGCGCGGGCAATATTTCCAGCGAGCGCCCCAACCTGCCGGCCCGCGGCGTGCGCATCGAGTTTTCGCCGACGGGCGTCTCTGCCGATACCGTGGTGCAAAAGCTCTGCATCGAGGCACGCGAGGAAGGTCGCGCGTGCTCCGTGGTATCGAGCGACGGCACGATTCAGGCCGTCGTCATGGGCAAGGGTGTCACGCGTATCTCGAGCCGCATGCTGGTGGACGAGATCAAGCAGATTGACAACGACGTGCACGAGGCAGAGGAAGCTCCGCAGATCAAGATGACTCTGGGCAGTCGCCTGAGCCCCGATGCCCTGGCCAAGCTCAAAGCCCTGCGCGGGAGGTAGGTAGACCTTCTATGGGGAGCTGCTTTCTCGATTGACCAACCAACTGGTTTGTAATCAATGGGTTGCGGCTTGGTATTGCCAAAACGAAAAGTTTTTGGTTCTGGCGAACAGATAAAACTATTCGTTCTGACGAAGAGTTTTGAGATGTGGTCGGTCAAAGGGTCTGTTGCACCCCGTCCGCAATTCCTTTATTCTTAACAGGCTTCGCGCGAAAGCGCCAAGTGTGCCAGTGTGGCGCAACGGTAGCGCAACTGATTTGTAATCAGTGGGTTGCAGGTTCGATTCCTGTCACTGGCTCCATGAGAGTTTCGGGCTCTGTTCCCTTGTGGGACAGGGCCCGTTTCTATTTAGGTGGTGCGCCATCGGGTTAGCGCCCATCCCGTTTTTGGTTTGTCTCAATTTGTAACACGAAGGGCGGAAAACCGTTCTTACTGTTACAGAATGAGACGTAAGCTGGGGTCTCTGCGAAACATCTCGATCTGTAACAGATAGGGGAGAAAATGTTCTCTAAACGTTACAGATCGAGACAATGCGAAGGGACTAACCATTTTGGCTGGTGCTGCGCAAAGGAATCTGGTTGATGTTAGAGAAAAAGCCCCGCCCATTTGGGCGGGGCTAACAGGCCTACTCGTCTACCCCTACGACGTCGTAACTGTAGCCATCGTCATCGGGGAGGGGATTGTCGCCTGGGTTTAACAGATAGTCTTCTTCTGCGCCCGTTCGATAATTGGAAAGTCCTTCGCGTGCGGCGTCGTGGGCCTCAGATTCTGAATAAAAGAGCTCGTCCTCCTCTTCGTCGGCGCCGCTCGGTAAATGATAAACGACCTTGTATTTCATAAAAATCTCCTAACGTGAGTTGCGATAGTCCTCTTCGGATTCATAAATGTTGGTTGCGGAGATACTGTTCTTGTAACCACATTCAGTGCAAACCCACGTGTACTTGTGGTCGTCAAAACCGGGTTGATCATCGAGGTGAGCGTTACAACGATCACACCACCAATCAACATCGGGGAATCTATCGCTCATATCTACACTCCTTAATCGCTAGCTGATATGACGAATCAAAAACTTACTTGTCGAGCCTGATGAGTGCCTGTTCAACGTTGCTCGTCATGTTGTTTTGCTGGGATGCGGCAAGATGGCAGGAAGTGCGAACCACACAGGTGCCAACAACCTTGTGCGAACCGGGGTCTAAGATCGAATTGCCGTCAAAGCTGCTCAAGTACTCATCGCGTTTTTTGGCATCTTTGACGTTTGCGTACACCTCGACGGCTCCGCCGGCATCGCATCCGCCGTCCACGACGGGGGCGTAATCTCCGCTAAGATACACGTCGGAAGAGTCGACCAAATCGGAATTAAAGTAGATGCATGCGGTGTAACCGCCCTGTTTGCCTAACTTATTATTTGGATCGTTGCCCTCCGAAACAGCTTCCAGTGCCGTGATGTTGGCAATGCCCGTGAGCCGTTGCAGGATGAATTGCTCTGAGGGGTTGGTCACCTGCTTGAGCTGGTCGATGCTGTCTTGAAGGCTGGACTTGGCGGTGGAAAGATCGGCGATGACGGAATCGTATTTTCCCATCTTGTCGATCTTCTTTGCCATAGCGTTTATCTCGTCGGTATTACCTGGCATTGCGGGGATATCTTCTTTGGCGGCCTGAGCTTGGGCTACCGCATTGGTCGCGGAATCAGACGTCGACGAATCATAGGGCTTATCCTTCGATTTGTTCAGTCCCTGAAGCTCTTTGATTGCGGCGTTTAAGTCATCGTTGCGGCTTTGAAGTCCGTCGGTAGCGGTGTTGAAGGCCTCAACCGCCTCATTGTGCGGTATCTGGTAATTGACGTACCAGTACGCTCCGATAGCAACGATTAAGGCCGCGACGGCGGAGACGATGGCTGTCCTTTTCTTTTTGTCCATAATGGGTGCTCTCCTTTCCCGATATGAAAATGCTAGCGCTTTCTGACTATTCCGCAGATGCCATGGCTTTCTATTCGGTAAACGGATTCCTCTCTTGCTGCGACATCAGCCGAATAACTGCGCGCTTGAACTGAGACCGCCCGAAATGACGGTGGATGCGATGGGGGTGGCGGGGCAGTGCGTGACCGAGTGAGTCTACTTGCACATATGGGTATGGTGGACGAATGGTAAGACTAAGCTGGCGAAAAGTGAACCTGGTTCTTGCTGCAGCCAAATTTCTCTGTCCGATGGCGTTAATGCGCTAATGCTGTGCGTTGGTGGCGAGTCTGAGCATGGGCGTTCCTCGAGACACTCATTGCGCTCACCGATTAATGGATAACCCGTTGGGACTAATTACGTAGCCCGATTTAAACTGCTGACTTGGGTGCTGCATACATTTCGCATGGTCGCGGAAGGCTGCGCAACCGCCTGACGCTATTTATGATTCATGAGCTGTTTCGGTTATGCGAGATATCGAAGGGAATTCTAGGATGGCTGTAAAACTGGAAACCGTAATAAATGAGATGGATCTTGCAGCACAGGTTCTGACCAAGGCCTCTGTAGTCATTGAGGGTGCAAAGCAACTCGGTGTCGATGTTGATGCCGTCGGTGGTGCCGTAAAGGGTGCGGCTGATGGCGCTGCTAACGGCGCACGTGTCGTTGCCGATGGCATTGGCAAGGGGCTCGGTGTCGCGGCCGATGGCGTTGGCGCGGCGGTTGGCGCCCTGGGCGGCGCTGCGAAAGCGTTCCAGGACTCAAGAGAAGCCGCCGAGGCGCGCAAGAAGATTAATGCTGCAAGGCAATCGATTTTCGAAAGTGCGTCGACGGTGGTGCCTCTGCACAAGTTTGTCTGTCGACAGGGCAAAACTGCCGATGCGGCGTTTAACGGTTTCGATATGCCTGGCTGCTACCTTATCGCAAAGTATCAAAAGGGCGATCACGATAAGAACTACAGTGACTATCTGGGAATTTATGTGGGCTCAAGTGAGCATATGTCGGATGGTATCGTGTCCACGCCCACGCGTTTGGGCGATCCGGATGTCTATGCCGATTACAAGTATCATCAAAACGTGATTCTGTTTGTGTTTCCCTGCGAGCTAAAGGACCTCGATGAACGTCGCGAGCTCCTGCTGCGCTCGTTTGAAGGCAGCAGGCTGTACAACGGATCTGAGGTATTGGCTTAAGGGCTTGGTTGGGGTTAGTCGACAATCTCGATCTGTAACACGAGGACGAGCATTCAGCCCCCAACTGTTACAGATTTAGACAATCAGGGGCGAGCTGAGAAGTGTCTCAATCTGTAACAACTAGGGAAGGAAAACCGTTCTTGTTGTTACAGATATAGATAAACGGGAGACCGCCAGGGAAACATCTCGATCTGTAACAGATGGGGGAGAGAATGTTCTCTAAATGTTACAGATTGAGACAAAGACCGGACCGGTCCCAGTCATCCTGGACGAGCGTGGATTATCGGACGAACAAGCGTGGAAAATCTCCCGCCTAGTGAATGAGCGTGGATAATCTGCCACTTTGGCCTTAGAGCCGCGCTAAAAGTGGGAGATAATCCACGCTCGATCGTGGCGTGGAAGCCCGATCTCGACCTATATATAGGTGCAAATAAGCCGTTATCGAAGTTCGATCCTGAAGGTGTACTCCACTACACCAAAGTGTTACCTCGGGAAACGTCACCTCAGTATCCAAAACCACCGTCCTTCATATCCAAACTCAACAAAACCGCAGGTCACAGCTATATAGATACGCCCGGCACCGTGTATCTAGAGGTTTTCGTTGACAGCCCCCAAGGTGGCATCGTATTATCTTTTTCGTTCGCGGGGGCGGCGGTCCAAAAGACCAAAGAACCTGCGGATACTTGAACGATTGGGAGTTTGCCCGAGTGGTTAATGGGGACGGGCTGTAAACCCGTTGGCTCTGCCTACATAGGTTCGAATCCTATAGCTCCCACCCGTCAAGTGCCTGTATAGCTCAGTCGGTAGAGCACTTCGTTGGTAACGAAGAGGTCACCAGTTCAAGTCTGGTTGCAGGCTCCATCCGGCGGTGTAGCTCAGTTGGTTAGAGCACACGGTTCATACCCGTGGCGTCACTGGTTCGAATCCAGTCACCGCTACCATAGGTAACACGGTGGCTTCTCAATAGTATGTTGAGAGGCCACTATGGTATAAAGGCAAAGTCCCGTCCGGGGACGACCTGTTTAGAGGAGGGCTTTATGGCCAAAGAGAAGTTTGAGCGCACTAAGCCGCATGTTAACATCGGCACCATTGGTCACGTCGACCACGGCAAGACCACGCTGACCGCCGCCATCACCAAGGTTCTCTCTGAGACCGAGGGCTGCAAGGCTGACTTCACTGCGTTCGAGAACATCGACAAGGCTCCCGAGGAGCGCGAGCGCGGCATTACGATTTCCGTCTCCCACGTTGAGTACGAGACCGCTGCCCGTCACTACGCTCACGTTGACTGCCCGGGCCACGCTGACTACGTCAAGAACATGATCTCCGGTGCTGCTCAGATGGACGGCGCTATCCTGG
>URMR01000070.1 GCA_900548935.1 uncultured Collinsella sp. | reverse complement strand
CTTCGCCCTGTTTAGCTTGGTGCGCAAAGTGGCGCCGTGGCTGATCCTTCCCGCCATGATCGGCGGCGCGGCGCTGCTCGCCGACGGCATCCTCACCCCCGCCGTCACGGTCACCACAGCCATCGAGGGTCTGCGCACCATCGAATGGGGCCATGCGCTGCTGGGCGACGGCCAGACCAACGTCATCATCATCACAATCATCATTATCTGCGGCCTATTTGCCATGCAGCGCGCCGGCACCTCGTCAATCGGCAAGCTCTTCGGCCCGCTCATGACGCTGTGGTTCCTGTTCCTGGCAGGTGCCGGTCTGTTCAACATGCTCGGCAACCTGTCCATCTTGCGCGCGCTCAACCCCATCCGCGGCATTATGTTCCTGTTCTCGCCCATCAACCATTCGGGCATTATGGTGCTCGGCTTTGTCTTTCTGTCGACAACCGGTGCCGAGGCCCTCTACTCGGACATGGGTCACGTGGGCAAGGCTAACATTTACGCATCCTGGCCGTTCGTAAAGGCGGCCCTCATCCTTAACTATCTGGGCCAGGGCGCTTGGCTGCTCGCCAACAACTCCAATCCCCAGATGCTCGCGATGGACATCGTCAACCCGTTCTACATGATGCTTCCCGAGCCCCTGCGCCCCTTTGCCATCGTGCTTTCGGCCGTAGCGGCCATCATCGCCTCGCAGGCCCTCATCACCGGCTCGTTCTCACTGGTATCCGAGGCAACGCGCCTCAACCTTATGCCGCACCTGCGCATCCACTACCCCAGCGACACCAAGGGCCAGCTCTATATTCCGCTCGTCAATAACATCATGTGGGTCGGCTGTATCTTCATCGTGCTGCTGTTCCAGAACTCCGAGCGCATGGAGAGCGCCTATGGCCTCGCCATTACCGTGACCATGCTTATGACCACCACGCTGCTGACGAGCTATATCGCCGGCATTCTTAAGCACAAGCTGGGCGCCTGTGTCTTCGCCCTGCTCTTCGGCGCCATTGAGCTGTGCTTCTTCGCCTCGTGCCTCACCATGTTCTTTGACGGCGGTTACGTCATGATCTTCTTGGCCTCGCTGCTGTTTGGCCTTATGTATGTGTGGCGCCGCGGCACCGCCATCGAGCGCACGCAGACGATCCTGCTGCCCGTCTCCAAGTACATCGATCAGCTCAACCGCCTGCGCAACGACGAGACCTACCCCGTGCTCGCCGACAATCTGGTGTTCCTCACCAACAGCCCCGATCCGCTCACACTCGACCGCGACGTGCTCTATTCCATCCTGGACAAACATCCCAAGCGTGCCAAGGCATACTGGTTCATCAACGTGCACGTTACCGATGAACCCTATACGCACGAGTATTCCGTCGAGACCTTTGGCACGGACTTTTTGTTCCGCGTGCGCTTGGACCTAGGCTTTAAGGTCAATCAGCGCATCAACGCCTACCTGCGCCAGATTGTTGGCGACTTGATGGCATCGGGCGAGCTGCCGCCGCAACATCACACCTACTCCATCTACGAGACACGCGGCAACGTGGGCGACTTCCGCTTTTGCATGCTGCGCAAGATGCTCGCCCCCGAAACGGACATCAACCGCAATGACCATCGCGTCATGGCCATCAAGTACGCCGTCCGCCGCGCCTGCGGAAGCCCGGCACGCTGGTACGGTCTTGAGAACTCGGCCATCATCATCGAGTACGTACCCCTCTTTGCCCGCATGCGTCCGGCCGTCAAACTTGTGCGCACCCAGGTGCCGCTCGAGATCCAGATCGAAGAGGCCGAGGAAATGGAGGTCGACATCTTCTCGGACGACTTGGTCAACGGCAACGAGGCCGGTAGGGACATGAACGTCGATCCCACCGAGTTGCTCGAGAGCGTCGCCGATACGCCCGAACAGCAACAGCTCGACGGCTTCGAGAGCGAACAACTCAACGACGCCAACTTCTAGCGACGTCATAAATCAACGACAGCGGCCCTGCACCTCACGAGAGACGCAGGGCCGCTTTGCATTGCAGTAAAGCTAACGGCTACGAACGACGCGGCTCGGGAGCCACGAGCTTATCGGGGCTCGCACCCTCGGCATCCATCAGGCTCACGTAGCGAATCGACGGATCCTCATACGTTGAGTAATAGTAATTGCCCGTTCGCGCGCTAAAGCATCCGGTGTAGATAGTCTTCTCGAACTTGCCATCGCCCATCCTGGACGCCCCCTCAATCATCACCACGCCCTCGAGCGAGCGGAACATACGGACGACGTTTTCGGCCTCGCTCTCCTTTTGCGGGTAATTGGCATTGAGGTACGCCGCCTTTACAAAACGGCTCGGCGAATAGCAGTCACCCGGAATACCGCGCATGCCGGCGCCCGCGCCATAGGGCTTGAGCTCGGCGCCACGCCATGTCGCCGTCTGCGGAAAATCGCTTGTGGCAGTGATATAGGTGCGCAGGTTTTCCATGTGCCACGGGAAGGTGGGCTGATTGGCAAGGGTGTCGACCGGATCGTCGTATACATGCAGGCCGTCAGCCATCATCTCGACCACGATGCTGCGCTGGCTGTCGCCGATAATCCAATGGAGCAGCGACACGCCCAGCCCCTCTCCGGCAGATTTGGCGACAATCACCGTGTCGCGCAGCGCGGCCTCGACCTCATCGACCGTCGAGAACGTCGCTGCCACCCACAGGGGAAACTCATAGGCCGCGATATTGGTCTTGCCGTCGACAGGGTCCTCGGCATACTCGGCATAACCCGGGAAATTGAGACCCGCCACAGCCAGACCCGCATCGTTGCCGCAGTCGAAAAACATGGGATAGTTCTCGTAATCGATGCACATGCCGATTACGGCGTGTGCTGCCGACGCATCGTCGATAAACGAATACGGAATGTGGAACCCGCGAGGCATCACGCGAACCTGTTGGCCGTAGTCAAAGCTCCAGTCGAGGTTGCGGCCTAGATACATGTGGCCAGAATTATCGGTAAATCGAATACTCGTACACATAACGCCTCCTAGCTTTACGTTCTTGCTAATTTCATTGTCTCCAAACAAAAAGGCGCTAAACACAAAAGCCCGGACATGACAACAATGTCATGCCCGGGCTATTCAAGCAGGATAAACTCAACCAAGTTAACCCCGCAGGTCGTCTAAGAGGTCAAAGTGCCGCAGATTGCCACGAAAGAGGAGCGAAGCGTACTTAAGGTACGCGAGCGACGATTGAGCGGCAAGGTGCGGTGCTTTGGTCCCCTTAGACCAACTTTCCTAGACAGTGATCGATCATATGCTGGATCATCTGTGCCTCGAAGCCGACGAAGTCCTGCTTGCGCTCGCGCATCTTGCCGTCGACGATCACGTCATAAGCAACCTTGCACTTGATATAGCGCGTGGACTTGGTGACCTCCTCGTGCGTCAGGCAGCTCTCCTCCATCTTGCTGGCGCCCAGGCCAAACACCAGACGGGGATTGTAGAGCACGTGGGGCTCGCCGGCGTCGTCCAGATAGACGCAAACCTTCTTGGTAACGCCAATCTGGTTAGCGGCAAGGCAGCCGGCATCGTCGAGCGACTTGATGGTATCGATCAGGTCCTGAGCAACCGACTCGTCCTCGACGGTCGCAACCTCGCAACGCTGGGACAGGATAGCCTCGTCGTGGCAAAGCTCTTTAATCATACGTTCCTCCATAGGGGTCGTTGTAACCGCTTAAGTATACGGTACCCACACATTTTCATGCGAAAAATACCGTCCGTCTGCCGCAAAGCGCCGAACATCAACATGCGAGGAACAACAGCGTCGTAAAGGGGCTATAGTGGGAGCGTTCGTGTCAATCGGCCTAAACTCGGGGCCGAACAAGGAAAGGGTATGCATGGACGAACTATTTCACGTCAGCGAGCGCAAGTCCACAATCGGGACCGAACTACGCGCTGGACTGACAACATTCCTGGCGATGGCCTACATCATCGCCGTCAACCCCGCGGTGCTCTCGGGCGCTGGCATCGATGCGGGAGCGCTCGCCTGCGCCACCTGCCTGGGCGCCGGCATCATGACCATCTGCATGGGCATCTTCGCAAACCGCCCGCTCGCCTGCGCGTCGGGCTTAGGCGTCAACGCGATGATCGCCGGAATCACCACCACCGTCTGCGGCGGTGACTGGCACGTGGCCATGAGCGTCATCTTCCTTGAGGGCGTCGTCATCTTGCTGCTCGTGCTTTGTGGCCTGCGCGAGGCCATCATGGACGCCATCCCGGTTGTCCTGCGTCACGCCATCTCGGTGGGTCTGGGCCTGTTCATCGCCATGATTGGCCTGTGCGATGCCGGCATTATCACCGCTGGCGCCGGTACACTCGTCGGTCTGGGCGACATCACCTCCCCCACCTTCATCGTCGGCATCATCTCCATCCTGGTGACAGTCGCCCTCGCCTGCCGCAACGTCCCCGGCTCGCTGCTCATCGGCATCGTCGTCGCCGTCATCGCCGGTATCCCCCTAGGTGTAACCCAGGCTCCGACCGGTATCATCGCCCCGCTCGACTTCTCAAGCATCGGTGGCCCCATCGCCGACGCCGGCGGCGTGCCTGCCATCGTCAAGGTCCTTACCGACCCCGCGCTCCTCGTCATCTCGTTCTCGCTGCTCATGAGTGACTTCTTCGACACCATGGGCACCGCGATGGCCGTGGCCAAGCAGGGCGAGTTCCTCACCGACGACGGCAACGTCGAGAATATCAAGGAGATCCTGATCGTCGACTCCGCCGCCGCTGCTGTAGGCGGTTTCATGGGCGTCTCCTCCATCACCACGTTCGTCGAGTCCACCTCTGGCGCTGCCGACGGTGGCCGCACGGGCCTCACCTCCGTCACCACCGGCGTGCTGTTCATTCTCGCCGCGTTCTTCTCCCCCATCGTCACCATCGTTTCCAGCGCCGCCACCTGCGGTGCCCTGGTCTACGTCGGCTACCTCATGATGAGCGAGGCCTCCGAGATCGACTGGTCCGACGTGTCGCAGGGTTTCCCGGCGTTCATGATTATCGCCGGCGTGCCCTTCACCTACTCCATCTCTGCCGGCATTGGCCTGGGCTTTATCGCCTACGTGATCGTCGCGCTCTTTAAGGGCGAGGCCTCCAAGATCAAGCCGCTCATGTGGATCGCAGCCCTCGCCTTCCTCGTCTACTTCTTTGTAGCGTAGCGGCAAAGCTGCCAAAGCAGAACACCAAAGCGCGGAGTCGCATCGAGCGGCTCCGCGCTTTTCTTTTAAAGCCAGGCAACGCACGGACGCGCGATGTATTGCTTCCCGAGTTTTGGACATTTTGCCCTCAAAACGGCACTACCGCCGGCTACATCCTGCAGATATGCTGGGCGTAATCGCATAGGCCCTATGAGGATGGGAGTAACCATGGCCGCCTTGTTCACGACCCCCAAGCGCAATGACAAAACCTCTGGAGCCCATTTTGTCGAGCCCGACGTGCGCCGCCGCACGCTGCTCGCACACGGCAGTTGGCGCCGCGTGACACGCCGCATCGTTGTAGGCGCCGTTTGCGCACTCACGGTAAGTTCGCTGCTCATGCCGAGCGTCTCGCTCGCGGCCGAGTGGGTGGACGTCGGCGGCACCCAGTACAACGCCGGCACCGCGGCAGGCGACGAGGCCGGCACCTGGAGCTGGGACGGCGCCGACGATATGAAGCTCAACGGCTATGACGGCGGTGCGATCAACTCTGCAGGCAAGCTCAACATTGCGTACGAGGGCAAGAACACCGTGAAAACCGAACCCGATTACACCGGAGCCGCCATCAAAGCGCAGGATGGCACTAACCAGAAAGCGGAGTTGAACATAACGAGCTCGAATAGCACGGATGAGCTCAATGTGACAGCCGAGGCCGATGCAATTAAATCCACAGGCGACCTCTCCATTTCTGGCCCAGGCACCGTGAACACCACAAGCACTACTTCCGACGGAATTGAGGCAAAGGGCGACCTCTCTATCACGGGCTCGGGCACCGTGAATGCAACGGGCGGTACCGAAGGTATCCAATCCAAGGGCAAGACCACTATCGATTCCTCTGGCACAGTGATCGCTAAAGGAGGCGAAGGTTACGGCGTCGCCGCGGGCAGTGACATCATCATCAAAGGCGGTGGCAAGGTAGAAGCAAGCTCGATAGAAGAAGCGGCGATTTGGGCTGACGGCAACATCGACATCTCGGGCGGCAGCCAGGTCGAGGCAAGCTCCCAGGGAGATCTTGCCGTCGACGCTGAGGGCAGTCTCGCGGTCACGAACGCCTCCCTTGACGCAAGCGGTGTTGAATATGGTATCTATGCCTACAAGGGCGTTACGCTCGATCACGCGACCGTGACGGTCCGCACAAGCGCGATCGGCGGCCAGGCCATCGCCCTCATCACTGACGGGGACGACATCGTCATCAAGAATGGTTCCATCGTGGACGCGTTCGCGGAAGGCAAATTCTCGGTTGCAATCTCTACCAGAAACCACCAGCCAAACGTCGCTGGCGGTCACATCTACATCAGCGACTCCGTTGTTAAGGCTATAGCCCGCTATGTCGAGACCGGTGGCGATGGCCCCGACTGCTACAGTACAGACCAGGATGGCGAGATCACCCCTGAGCGCAGGGGCGTGAACATCGGCATCTATGCTCAGACCACCGAGGGTATTATGCCCGCGACCATCTCCATCGTCCGCAGTAAGGTCACGGCCGAGGGAGACACGGCAGCGATTTTCGCCCTTGCCATGAGCACGGACGGCAAGGCAATCGGCACCATCGAAATCGAAGGCGCCAGCATCCTGACGCCTGAAGGCGGCAAAGTCATTGACTATCGCCACAAAGAAGAGCTCAGTAACGGCATCATGTACGAGGCAGGCCAAGTCATTGGCACGGGCGACGCCGTGATTGATTCTCCCTACGACGATGTCATCGCCAAGAAAGCCGTCATCGCACCGTCCGAGGAGACCAAGCCCGAGGATTCCAAGCCTGATTCCAAGCCTGAGGGCACAAAGGCGACCAAGACCGTTGCAGTTGCAGCCACGGGAGCCAAGACCACCGGCAAGCTCGCGGCAACCGGCGACGCCTCGAGCGTAGCCATCGTGGCAGCCGCCCTTACGGGAACAGCCGCCATCGCCGCAGGCGCCGTGGTGAGCCGCAAGCGCTCATAGACGCCTTTGGCCTTTAACGCACGGAACGGCGCCCATGAAAGCGCCTAGCCCGAGCACCGTTTAACGACGCCATCGCCGAGTTCCCCTCCGGCGGTGGCGTTTTCCAGTTTGCGCTCGCGCGTTGCGCATGCGATTATTCTTAATGCAGCCCAACCTATATGTGCCAGCGTGCGACAATTGGGACCGTCGATATCACAACGCTGAGAGAAGCAGGCCATGGAAGCGCATCGAAAGCAGATAACCGTCTATTCGAATCATGCGGAAAGCGTACCTGTCATCTACCTCCCCGTAGTCATGGGCGACGGCAGCGAGGTCTACAACCGTTGTCTTGAGCTCGGCTGCCCGCCATTCACCCTCGTCGCCATTGGCGGGCTCGATTGGAATCGCGAGCTGAGCCCCTGGGCATGCGACGGGACCGTACGCGATGCCGAACCTTTTGGTGGGCAGGCGCCCGGATTTCTCGATGAACTGCTGAACCGGATAATCCCAAAGGTCGAATTATCGCTCCCACTGCCGCCCACCTGGCGCGGCATTGCCGGCTACTCGCTCGCGGGCCTCTTCGCGCTCTGGTCCCTCTGGCAAACCGACGCCTTTGACCGCATCGCGAGCGCATCGGGGTCACTATGGTTTCCCGACTATGTCGATCGCGCCAGCACGGCGCCATTTGCCGGCAGCCCACAAGCTGTCTATCTGTCACTCGGCAAAAAAGAAACCAAGACGCCCAACCGCATGATGAGACACGTACTCGACGACACGCGCGCAATGGAAGAGCTACTCATCGAGCGCGGCATCCCAACAACGATGGAACTCAACCCCGGCAATCACTTTGCCCAAACCGATCTACGAATGGCGCGTGGCATACGCTGGATACTGACGCATTAAAAATGGCGCCCACGCGTACGCACGGGCGCCATTTTTTGATTTAGCTGAACACAACTTCTACTCGACAGTCTCCTCGAGTTCAGAAACGGCAAACTCAAAGTCGTTGCCGGGAAGAATCGCGTTGAGCACGATGCCAACCAGCGAGCCCACGGCAAGACCGGAAAGCGAAATCGTCACGCCGCCCAGCTCCAGCACGATGGCACCGGCAGTGCTGTAAGCAATGCCGAGTGAAAGCACGAGCACCAGAGCGGCCACAAGCACGTTGCGGTTGTTCTGGAAATCGACCTGGTTCTCGATGAGGTTGCGGACGCCCACGGCGCTGATCATGCCGTAAAGCACGAGCGACACGCCGCCGATAACGCATGCCGGCATGGCGGCAATCACGGCAGCGAACTTGGGGCAGAACGAAAGCACGATAGCGCAACACGCGGCAATTCGAATTACGTGCGGGTCGAACACGCGCGTCAGGGCGAGCACGCCGGTGTTCTCACCATACGTAGTGTTGGCCGGAGCGCCAAAGAGCGAAGCCAGAATCGTGGCAAGGCCGTCGCCGAGCAGCGTGCGATGCAGACCGGGATCGGCAATGTAGTTGCGCTCGCAAGTCGAACCGATAGCAGAGATATCGCCGATATGCTCGATCATGGTCGCGAAGGCCAGCGGCATGATGGTGATGATGGCCGTCGTGGCAAGACCGCTATCGAACTGCGGCCCAAAGAGTGCAAACACGGTGTTGTCCCACACGATGGGCAGACCGACCCACGGCGCGGCGGCAACGCCCGAAAAATCGACCTCACCGAGCGCGGCCGCAACGGCATAGCTCACTACGACGCCCAGCAGGATCGGCACGATCTTGACCATGCCGCGACCCCAAATGTTGCAGATCACGATCACAGCCACGGCGACAACGGCAACAAACCAGTTTGTCTGGCAGTTAGCAATAGCGGAACTTGCCAGAATCAAGCCGATGGAAATGACGATGGGGCCAGTCACCACCGGCGGAAAGAAACGCATGACACGCTTGGCGCCAAACGCGCGGAAGAGCGCCGCCAGCACCGGATAGAGCAGACCGGCACAAGCTACGCCCAGGCAGGCGTAGGGCAAAAGCTCGGTCTCGCCGTTGGGCGCGATTGCGGCATAACCGGCAATAAAGGCAAACGATGAGCCCAAAAATGCCGGCACCTTACCGCGCGACAGGAAGTGGAACAGCAGCGTGCCCAAGCCGGCAAACAAAAGCGTTGCCGATACCGAGAGGCCGGTGAGCACGGGC
>URMR01000069.1 GCA_900548935.1 uncultured Collinsella sp. | reverse complement strand
GACCCCGCCCGACGTATTTCGATTTGGCTCCTCCCTTGACTCCGTCAAAGGTCGCCAATCGAAATCGTCGGGCGGGGTCGGAGGGCCCTGCGTTTACATACTCGCCGAGGTTATTCGTCTTCTTGCTGCGGGTGCCTGGTCTGAAATTAAGTTGCGGTGAAATAGTTCCTGCTTAGCCCGCAAATGGCTGAATCTAAGAACTATTCCACCGCAACTTTTGACCCGGGGCTCTTGGCTGCTACTTGCACTGACATTTGTCCTGAAATGGCTGGTCGTTAGGGGTTGCTACCGGTAGTTGCGGTAGGGTTGGGGCAGATTCTAACTAGAAATGGTGGTCGCTACCGGTTGTTCTCGGCATACTCAGCTCATTCGATTACGGTCACCACATGAAAGGAACTGTCATGGATCTTGCGATGGCGCAGCGGCTCGTTGATCGCCGCAAGGCCGCCGGGCTTTCTCAGGAGGCGCTTGCCGCCCAGCTGGGCGTGAGTCGTCAGGCTGTCAGTAAATGGGAGCGCAGCGAGTCCTCACCCGATACCGATAACCTTATTGCGCTCGCCGCGCTGTATGGCGTGTCGCTGGATGAGTTGTTGTATGGGGAAGCGGCTAGCGATGCCGATAGCTCAGAGGACGGCAGCGCCGAAACGATGGATGAGGCTAAAGAGGCCGAAGATTCTGCCGAGCACGCCGATTGCGGCGACAAACCACTTGTCGATATTTCCCTCGCGCGCGGCATCCACGTCATTGATCCCAATAAAGGCGAGGAAGTCCATGTTGGCTGGAACGGCATCCATGTGACCAACGAGCGCAAGGGCGAAGAGGTGCATGTGGGGCCGGACGGCGTGCATGTCGATACGCTTGAGGACGATGGACATAGCGTGCATACCAATGACGACGGCACCGTCACCATCGACGGCGAGACGTTCTCCAGCTGGAAGGAAGCGCGCGACAAGCTCGACCATCATGGCAAGCATTTCCACACCAAGGTCGGACGTACATGGAACAAATTCCCCTTCCCCGCGCTTGTCGCCCTCGCCTATCTGGTGCTCGGCATTGTCTACGGCACATGGGTTACGGGACTCTTCCTCGTCTTTTTGATTCCCGTCTACTACGCATTTGGCGACTTTATCGACCAACGCCACTTATCTAAGCTGATCGATGTCGTCTATTCAGTCAGTGCCGAGGCATGGTTCCTCTACATGTGGCTCTGCCTGGAACAACCCCATCCCGCCTGGGTAATCCTCATCACCATCCCGGTCGTAAAAGCACTCATGCGCTGGTGCCGCAAACAATGGAAGCATCGCGAGCGAGCCTAAACCATCGCAGCCCGACAGCAGCACCCAACTAGTACTCCCCCGCCCATCCCTCCTAAGTTGCGGTGATATAGTTCCGGTTTTAGCCTTGAGTAGTCGAATCTAGGAACTATTCCACCGCAACTTACGAATGATCGGAGCGGCTACAGCACAAACGTCGGCGTTCGTTTGATGGTCCGCCACAAAAAGGGGCTATCTACTACGTTTAACTCGATGGGGCCAACCATGACCGCCTTTTTCGAAAATCGACAGGCCTTCTACCTGCGGTTTTATTTTTCGTTTTCCCGGTATGGTTGAGGGTATCCAATTAAACGTAGTAGATAGGCCCGTTTTGTGGCATACAACCCATTCAAGCCCAATCTCGAAGGCTAAAGAGAGCCTCTCACCCACGCCTGCGGGCGAAAACCAAATAGAATGAAAGGCAAATGGAAAGCCCGTTTGACGAGCGGAGGACATATGCGCGACGTAGCCGAAAGCGACTGGAAGCTGTTTAAGAAAATGCTTCCTCAATGGCAAGAACGTTATATGGAAAAGCTCATCGGCCAGTACGTTGAGATGCTGAACGGCGACAGCGAAGCGTCCAGTAGATTTTGGGCACTAGAAGAGCGCCTCAATAGAGACAAGCTGTCCTCAGGCGTAATTGCAAACGATATTCGCCGCGGCACAATGCACCGCGAGATAGCCAATTTGCTTATCGACAGCGTGATCACCCTTGACGACCTTGACGGTTTTACCGAGGACATTAAGAGCTATGCGCAGCACTGGATTGGCCAGTAAGGGCACTGAGCGACAAATATCCCCAGCAAAACGGGCCAAACGCCGGGCCACCTAATGGTTGCCCGGCGTTTGGCCAGATAAAACCTGCCAAAATAAACCTGTCCCTTTTTGGCAGGTTACTCGGCGCTCTTGAGGGCGCCGACCATGTCAATCCTATTGAGGGTGCGATTGGTAGTGAGGTTGACGATAAACGTAAAGACAAAGGAAAGCACTACGGCGAGCACATAACTCAGCGGCTGGACCTCAACGTCAAAGTAGAGCGACGGCATCTGCAGAATGTACGTAAAGCTCTCGGCCAGCAGGCTACCCAGCGGCACGCCCAGCGCGGCGCCAATTGCCGTGAGGATTAACGTCTCCTTGTTGACGTAGTGGTGCACCTCGCCACGGCGGAAGCCCAGCACCTTAATGGTCGCCAGCTCGCGCTCGCGCTCGGAGATATTCGTGTTGGACAGTGTAAACACAACCACAAACGACAGGCACGCCGCCATAAAGGTCACGAGCGCCACGACCGAATTGATAATCGTAAAGTTCGCATCAGCGTTCGCCTGATGCTCGGCCGTACTCGAAATCGTAAGCCAGCCGTCACTCTTAATCTTCTTGCTAAACGCAATCTGGTCGGCCGACGAGCCCTTCAGCAACGCAAGGACACCGTTAAGGCGCGCGCTTCGACCGAACGCGCGCTCATAGGTGCCCTGCGTCATATAGAGTGTGTTGCCAAGATAGTTGAGCGAAATGTCGCTGACTTTGACCTTGGCAGCATTGAGCGACGAATCCTGGACGTGCGCCGTATCACCCGGCTGAATCCCCAGCGCCAGCTGCGAACTCTTGCTCAGATACACATCTCCGTCACGCAAAGACAGCGACTCTTTGGACTCGTCCTCAAGGCGCACGTAGTCGTCCAGATCGTTCACGCGGTCATCGGGCACCACGATTAACAGCACTGTCTCGCTTTTGCCGCCAAATGTAAAGGTGACGTTATCGGTCGTAATCGGCAGCGTCGAAGTCACGGTCACACCGGAATCCTTGACCGCGCTTCGCTCGTCGAGCGCCGCGCACGTCTGCGTAAAGTCGTCGGGATTGGCGACCGCCAGCAAGTCGTAGCGCGTGATATGCCCGTACTGTTTGGGCGAAAGCGCTATCGACGTATCGCGGATGCCCAGAGCGCAGATCACGAGCGCCGTGCAGCCGGCGATACCAAAGATGGTCATAAGGGCACGCTTTTTGTAGCGAAACAGGTTACGCGCCGCCACTTTGTTCAAAAAGCCCATACGGTGCCAGATAAAGCCGATGCGCTCAAGCAAAATGCGCGAGCCGGCACGCGGGGCCTTGGGACGCATGAGCGAGGCTGGGGTCTCGGCCATCTCGTGGCGGCAGGCGATAATCGTGGCGCCCACCACGCCCACGGCAAACAGCGCCACCGAGACGATTGAGGACACGATGTCGTACGAAAGCAGCATCTGGGGCAGTGAGTACATGTCGTCGAACACCGTGAACAGGAACAGTGGTAGGCCCACAAATCCGACAATGTTGCCAAGCACGCCGCCGATCAGACAAGCCCACAGTGAATAGTTCACGTATTTGGACAGGATACGCCCGCGTGAATAGCCGAGCGCCTTGTACAGACCAATGAGCGTGCGCTCCTCCTCGACCATGCGCGTGGCGGTGGTAAGGCTAATGAGCACGGCGACGACAAAGAAGATGAATGGGAAAACCGTGGCGATGGCTTCGATCGAAGAGCCGTCGCTCTCCACGCTCGAGTAGCTTGTGATGCTATCGCGGTCCTGGATGTACCAAGTGCATTCGCCCAGATCGGAAAGCTCGGTACGGGCATCGGCAAATTGCTGGTCGGCGGCTGCGCGGCGCTGGTTCAAATCGGCCTGTGCCTGAACGCGCTCCTCGCTGCCCTCGGCCATGCGATTGATGTTGTCCTGCTCTATCCCAAAGAGCATATTCGTCTGGCGCTCAGCCGCATCCAAGCTTGCCGGCGTGTCGACCGTCAGTTCCTGAACACGCGCCTTCTCGCGCTCGTCGCGGATCTCCTCGATATTACTCTTGACCTCGTTGATCTTTGTCGTGTAGGCATCGGAATAGGAGTTGAGGCTCTTGGCTCCCTCAACAATCACGTGGACGGCGGAGTAGGAGGAAGATGTCGCGGCATCCTCGCTCACATAGAACTTATAGTCCGCAGCCGAAGCAGCGCGAAAGTCGTTGACGGTCGAGTCGGAGCTCACATCGGTGGGATCGAGGACCTCGGCCGTAATGGTGTAATCGCCCGCGGCAAACTGGTCCTTGGCGCTTTGGTTCGACGAGCTCGCGTCATTGGCGGCAAAGCTCACGGTATCGCCGAGCTTTTTGCCCGAAGCCTTCAGAAACTTCGATGTCACCGCAACCTCACCGGCACTCTCGGGCAAATCGCCGCTCACCAGCACCGGCTGATCGATATTCTCCTTGGAAAGGCTCTGTACGACCACGCGCTCGCGCGTTGTGCCCACGGCGGTGTAGGCGGTCTCGGTGTAGATGCCCTCGGCCGTCTCGACGCCGTCGACCTCTTGGATAGCCGCAAGATCGTCGCGTGTAAGGCCATAGGTCGACTGCACGTTAATGTCATAGACACTCTGCTGGTCAAAGTAGGCGTCAACCGAATCGCGCAGATCCTCGCAGCCCGCCTTAAGGCCGCACATCACGCTCACGCCAAGCGCGGTGATGACCACAATTGACAAGAAGCGCTTAAGACTGCCTCGGATTGTGCGGTAGATGCCACGGCGAAAAACCGTCGGGACCATATCGTTTGAGCTTTGAGCAGTGCGGTAGGTCGTAAAATCCTGCTCGCACTCCGCGTTCTGCGCGTCGCGGCGCTGGCTGTTTTGGCGATCTTGGTCCATGGGCGCTACCACTCGATCGTCTCGATAGGCACGGGATTTTGTTGAACTGTCTCGCTCTCCACGCGACCACTCTTAAAGCGGATCAGACGATCGGCCATGGGCGCGAGCGCGGAGTTGTGCGTGATGATGATGACCGTAATGCCCTGCTTGCGGCAGGTATCCTGCAACAGCTGCAAAATCTGCTTACCGGTTTTGTAGTCGAGTGCACCCGTGGGCTCGTCGCACAGGAGCAGCTTGGGATTCTTGGCCAGTGCGCGTGCAATGGACACGCGCTGCTGCTCGCCGCCCGAAAGCTGCGCCGGAAAGTTGGCGAGGCGCCCGCCCAGGCCAACCTGGCGAAGCGTCTGTTCGGCATCGAGCGAATCGGGGCAAATCTGCGCCGCAAGCTCGACATTTTCGAGCGCCGTCAGGTTGGGGACCAGATTGTAGAACTGGAAGACAAAGCCGACGTCGGCACGGCGGTATTCCACGAGCTGCGCCTCGTTGGCGGAGCTCACGTCGCGCCCGTCCACCGTCACGGTGCCGGAGGTTACCGTATCCATGCCGCCCAGGATGTTGAGCGCCGTGGTCTTGCCGGCACCCGAGGCGCCCAGGATAATGGCGAGCTCACCGCGCTCAACGGTAAAGCTCGCGCCGTCGAGCGCGTGAATGCGGGCATCGCCCTCGCCGTACGCCTTGATGACGTCTTTGAATTCGATATAAGCCATCGATTAATTCCCATCTGGTCGGATAACTCCTTAGTATTACCCATTTCGCACCGACCAAAAAGGGACAGGTTTATTTTAGTAGGTTTTAGAGGCGGACAGTGAAGGTGATCTGGTTGCTGTGGCCGCAGACGGAAGCGCTCCCGCCATGGGCCTCGGCGATGGCACGCACAACGGATAGGCCCACGCCCGAGCCGCCCGTCTTGGAGCTGCGCGATACGTCTGCACGATAGAAGCGGTCGAACAATCGATCTAGATCGCCTTCGGGCAGCTCGTCCACGGCGTTCGATACGACAAGCTCGGCCGAGCCTTTGCCCGCACCGCGTGAAACGGCGCGCAGGCTCAGCTCAATCACGCTGCCCTCGCTTGCGTAGCGTGTGGCGTTGTCCAGCAGCAGCTCAACAACCTGCGCCACTGCCGCGGCATCGGCATGGGCCCGCACACCGCTCGCGATCGACGTCGACAGCCGCTTTCCGTGCGAAACCGCCACCGATTCAAACGGTGCCGTAGCCTTGTCCACTGCCTCTGAAAGATCGATCGATGTCATGGTAAAGCCGGCCGAACCCTCGTCCATACGCGCCAGGAACACCAGACGCTCCGTCAGCGCCGTCAGCCGCGCGACCTGCTCGTGAATGCTCTGCGTCCACTCGCTCTCGCCGCTCTCGATCTCTTGCACCTCATTGGCGGCGTCAATTACAGCCAGCGGCGTCTTGATTTCGTGGCTTGCATCGGTAATAAAGCGCTTTTGCTTACTGTAGCTCTCGACCATCGGTCGAATCACCGCGCCCGAGGCACCCGCCACAATTGCCAGCACCGCCAGCCAGCCAATGCAACTGATCGCCACGCTCGCGCTCAAAAACGAATGAAAGCTTGCAAGCTCACGCGAGCAGTCCACGAACACATAGGTGGTCTCATCGCCTTGAACCGTAACCGTATAGCGGTAGTTACCAGAAAAGCCCGAGGTCTAACCCTTGGAATATAGTCCTGCAGCGATGCGTGCAGCACGCTTGGCGCCCACCGCGGCAATGCGAGCCGTGTTGACATCGGTCACCTGCCCACCGGCGATCGACACCGTAAAGTAGCGCGTGTCGAAGGGAGACTCCGCCGTCATGCCTTCGAAGTGCCTGATGCGAACGCCCGCTTGGCTATCGCCGGCATCCTTGCCATTAGCGGGATCGTCTTTAGGCTCGTCCCCCCAATCGAAACCGTCCTTGCCCGCCAGGATATAGTCCAGGCGAGCGTCGGCCATCTTGCAGACATGCGAATAATTGACGATGTTGATGCCGGCGATGATGAGCGTGAGCACCACGGTCACGGCGCCCATGGCAACGAGGATAAACTTGCGACGCAGACGACGTCCCATTGCGCTAGCTGTGTCGGAGCGTCCCGGATTACCCGAGTCAGCACCCATGCCAAGCTTTGCCGTCGCGCGCTTCCGCCACGCGCTCGCGCTCACGCTTATTCGCCCTCCTCGACAACCTCGAGCGAATATCCCTGATTGCGCGACGCGCGGATGGCCACGTCGGCACCCAGCGCTGCCAGCTTTTTGCGCAGGTAGGAGATATAGACCCACACCACGTTGGCGCCTTCGGGCGCGTCCTCACCCCAAACCCCGAGCATCAGACGCTCGGTGGGCATGCGCGTGCCGGCGTTGCGCATAAAGAGCTCCATAAGCTGAAACTCACGATTGGCCAGGTGCTCCTCGCCCAAAGGGCCAACGAGCGTGCACGATGCCGTGTCGAGACGCACGTTGCCCACGCTGAGCGTCGTGGCGTCAATTGCCGTCGCGGCACGCGTCATGGCACGAATACGCGCAAGCAATTCCTTGGCGGCAAACGGCTTGGTCAGGTAATCGTTGGCACCGGCATCCAGACCCTCGACCTTATCGGACACCTCGCTTTTTGCCGTGAGCATGATGATGGGCAGGCGTTTGCCGGCTTCACGCGTGCGTTTGAGCACCTCGATGCCATCCATGCCGGGCATCATGATATCTAGGATTGCGGCGTCATAGTCGTTGGCGAGCAGATATTCGAGCGCCGTCAGACCGTCGAGGGCGGTGTCGACCTCGTAGTCGCTATGTTGAAGAATCGCGGTAAGGGCGCGGGAGAGGCCGGGTTCGTCCTCGGCAAGCATCAGCTTCACAGTTGCTCCTTTGGCGCATGGAAATACAGGTTTCGATACTGCCGATAATAGCGCACCGAAAGCTGCCTTAGCGCAGCCTTAGCGGCTCAACCTGCGCGTTTTCAAATACGCAGGATTTGGCTTAACCAAACTTAAGGCGCAGATGCCGAGCGCTTGGACGCATGCCGGTCGCGAAAAGACGGCGACTCGTTCTTTCACGGCGTCTTGGCTATGCAAAGTGTTCGAGCGTTACTCCTCGTACGCGCCCTCAAGCCGCAGCAGCCACTCCTTGCGGTCGAGGCCGCCGGCATATCCGTTGAGCGAGCCGTCGGCGGCAACCACGCGATGGCACGGCACGATAATCGAAATGGGATTACGCGCGACCGCAGCCCCCACCGCACGAGGAGACACAACGGGCGCTTCGTTTCCCGGTACACGATGTCGAGCCGCAACACGCTGGGCGATCTCACCATACGTAGCGACCTCGCCACGCGGGATAGAAAGCAGCTCAAACCAAACCTCGCGCTGAAACGCCGTACCAATCATATGCAACGGCGGCGTAAACCGAGGCTCCTGCCCCGCAAAATAAGCATTCAGCCAAGCCCAAGAACGCTCAAGCACCGAAGAAGCCGCGCCATTTGCCGGACTCACCGACGACATGCCGCCAGTACCGGAAACTGCATCAGCGCCTTCAACATGTTCGGGATCTTCTTTGAGAAGCGTGGAGCCAAAGTGCTCCTGCCCCTCAAACCAAAGCCCCGTCAGACCGCGGCCATCAGCGGCAAGCAATATTTCGCCCAAAGGCGAAGCAAACGTCGTCGTGACCACCAGCGGCTCCTTTCAAAACTCCGCAACATAATACCGCGAATTGTGCAGACAACCCCACAGATACATCTGGGTGGGCTCGCAATTACTTAAACGAGGCTGTTTTCCCCAATCAAGCGAAGAAGACGCGGGGCTTCGACGCCAGAGCGGTACCTCTATCAGCTGAGCTCTAATACTTTCCCGAGAAGTGAACGAGTAAAAACGAAGCCCCAGAGCATCCGCGCCTTTAGACCAAAAAACCGCAGGATTCGCGCTGCAAAACCGCAGGAAATAGCAATCAAAATATGCCAATGCTTCGGGGGTCCAAATAAGGTCGTTCACTTCACGGAAAAGTATTAGACCCCGATTCACCCCAACCCCAAAGTCACCTCAGGCAGCAAGCGCGAAGCGACGCAGCTGCCGGCGGCGCCCCACAGTCCCCTCAGGCGGCAGGCGCGAAGCGCCGGGGCCGCCGCCGGGACTAGGGCCCACAACAGCCACGTGCTCCCATCAGCCCAGCGGCCCCAACCAACAACGGCCCCATCGCAGGCCGCTCGCAACAGCGTCACCGCAGGCGGGGGCCGGGCTTAGTTTTCAGAACACTCCGCAGACCAGTGTGGCGCCTTGTCCGCGGCTCCGAAGGAGCAGGACAAGGCGCCACACATGGTCGAGGACGTTCTGAAAACTAAG
>URMR01000068.1 GCA_900548935.1 uncultured Collinsella sp. | reverse complement strand
GCCTGGCGGGCATGCCGTCGACCATGCGCGGCGGCCGTCCAAAGATGCCTCCTGCGCTATCGAGAGCTCGACTATCCTCAGCTTGCCAGCTCGAAAATGGACCCGCCCCAAGAGTGAATCTTTATTCCAACTTTACACCTAGGTTTACAGTTGTCTTGTCAGCTGTAAACCTAGGTGTCATACTAAAGCCCCAAGATTCGCCAAAAGAGAGGGGCCTTGATGGCACAGAGCGCGAACATGGATGCGTCGGAGCTTGCGCGCGATATCGCGGCCGGCCTAGCATCGGCAACGACGGCAACGGAGCGCGCGGCACTGGTGCCCGCAGAGCTCGTCGAGGCCATTCAGCAACTAAAAACCCAACGTGACGCGGTGATCTTGGCGCACTACTATGTGGCGCCCGAGGTCCAAGCCGTTGCCGATTACGTCGGCGACAGCTTCTACCTGGCAAAGCTCGCCAAGAGCCTGCCGCAGCAGACCATCGTGTTGTGCGGCGTGGAGTTTATGGGCGAGAGCGCCAAGCTGCTCAACCCCACCAAGACTGTGCTGCTGCCCGAGCCGGGCGCGGACTGCCCTATGGCGCACATGGTCAAGCGCGAGACGGTCGATGCGGCGCGCGCCGAGTACGGCGACGACCTTGCCGTGGTCTGCTATGTCAACTCGACGGTCGAGATCAAGAGCTGGAGCGACGTGTGCGTCACCAGTTCCAACGCCGTTAAGATCGTGTCCGAGCTGCCGCAGCAGCATATCCTGTTCATTCCCGACCAAAACCTGGGACGCTTCGTAGCCGAGCAGGTGCCGCAAAAGCACGTCATCCTCAACAAGGGCTACTGCCCGCGCCACCACATCATCACCGTCGAGCAGATCGTTGACGCGCAGGAAGCGCACCCCAACGCGCTCGTGCTGGCGCACCCCGAGTGCAAGGCCGATGTCCTTGCCGAGGCCGACTACATCGGCTCCACCGCCGGCATCATCAAGTACGCCGAGGAGTCGGACGCGAGCGAGTTCATCATCGTGACGGTCCGCGGCGTACTCTACGAGCTCGAGCGCCGCTGCGAGGGCACCGGCAAACAGTTCTACTTCCCCGCGGTGCAGCCCACCTGCGTCAACATGGATCTCATCACGCTCGAAAAGCTCGTGCGATGCCTGGAGACGGGCGAGGGCGAGGTGCAGATCGGCGTCTCGGACGAGGCAGCAGACCAGGCCAAGCTCACGCTCGACCGTATGCTCGAGTACGCAGCACGCTAGAACAATGTTGCATGAGGGACGGTCCCTTATGTCACATTCAAGGGAGAGGATTCCTGTGGAAACCAAGCAATACCCCGATATGGAGTGCGACGTCGTCATTGCCGGCTGCGGCGTGGCGGGTCTGTACGCGGCCCTCAATCTGCCGACGAGCACGCGCGTGATCATGCTCTCCAAGGGCGCCGTCGATGAGTGCGATTCGATGCTCGCGCAGGGCGGCATCTGCGTGCTGCCCGAAGGCTCGGACTACGATGCCTTCTTTGAGGACACCATGCACGCCGGCCACTATGAGAACCGTCGCGAGAGCGTCGACATTATGATCCGCTCGAGCCGCTCGGTCATCAACGACCTGCTGGCCATGGGCGTGGATTTTGAGCGCAAGGCCGACGGCAGCCTCAATTTTACCCGCGAGGGCGCGCACAGCCGTCCGCGCATTGCCTTCCATGCCGACATTACGGGCAAGGAGATCACGACCAAGCTGCTCCAAGCCGTTCGCAAGCTGGATAACGTGCAGATTTTGGAGCACGTGGCCATGACCGACATCCTGACGGGCGAGCGTGATGGCGTTACGGTGTGCACCGGCGTCGTTGCCGTTCCCGTGGATGAGGACAACTCGGTTCGTCCCGCCGACGAGCTGGCAAACGCCGCCGAGGGCGTGCATGCCGGCGAGCCGTTTAAGATCCATGCCCGTCACACGCTGTGGGCAACGGGCGGCATCGGTGGCGTATACGACCACTCGACCAACTACCCGCAGCTCACGGGCGATGCCTGCTACATTGCTCAGGAGCATGGCATTAAGATGGAGCACCTGGACTACGTGCAGATTCACCCCACGGGGCTGTTCTCGCCGCAGCCGGGCCGCACCTTCCTGATCAGCGAGAGCTGCCGCGGCGAGGGCGCGATTTTGCTCAACGCCGCTGGCGAGCGCTTTACCGACGAGCTTCAGCCGCGCGATGTGGTCGCCGCTGCCATTCGCGAGCAGATGAAGCAGGACGGCACCGAGCACGAGTGGCTGAGCTTTGCCCCCGTCGAGCGCGATGTGGTGACCGGGCACTTTGCCAACATTCGCGCACGTTGCCTGGAGGACGGCCGCGACATCTTGGACGAGCCCATCCCCGTTACGCCCACGCAGCACTACTTTATGGGCGGCGTGTGGGTCGACAAGGACGGCCGCACCTCGATGCCCGAGCTCTACGCCGCGGGCGAGACGGCCTGCAACGGCGTTCACGGCAAGAACCGCCTTGCATCAAACAGCCTGCTCGAGGCTTTGGTCTGGGGTCGTCGCGCCGCGTGGTACATGCGTACCGGCGAGTCGCTGGCCGTGGAGCAGGCGGGCGATCCCGCGCTCGATGGCCGTCATCGCGCCCTGGGCGCCGACCCTCTGGCAATCGATGATTTGGCCCGTGCCGCCGGCACGCAGGCCGTGGAGGAGTAGACCATGAATCCCATTACCATGAAGCTCGTCGTCGATGATCTGATTCTGCAGGCTCTGCGCGAGGACATTACCTTTGAGGACGTGAGCACGGCGAGCGTGTGCCCCACGGCGCGTCCCGCCACGGTGGAGCTTATCGCCAAGGCCGACGGCATCATCGCCGGCTTGGATGTGTTTGCCCGCACCTTTGAGTTGCTGGATTCGCAGAGCTCGGTGCTGTTTGATGTTGCCGATGGCGATGAGGTGCACGCCGGCGACCACGTGGGCCAAGTGCGCGGCGACGCGCGCGTGCTGCTTTCGGGCGAGCGCGTGGCACTCAACTACCTGCAGCGCATGAGCGGCATCGCTACCTATACGCACCAGATGGCTGCAGCGCTCGAGGGCACCAAGACCGTGCTCGTCGACACGCGCAAGACCACGCCGGGCATGCGCGTGTTTGAGAAGGCGGCGGTTGAGATTGGCGGCGGCAGCAACCACCGCTACAACCTGTCGACGGCCGTCATGCTCAAGGACAACCACATCGATGCCGCCGGCGGCGTGACGCGTGCGATCGAGATGGCGCGCGCCCATGCGTCGTTTACCACGACGGTCGAGATTGAGTGCGAGAACCTGGACATGGTGCGCGAGGCCGTGGAGGCCGGCGCCGACATCATCATGTTCGACAACATGACCCATGACGACATGACCGCCGCGATTGAGCTTATCGCCGGTCGCGCCAAGACCGAGTGCTCGGGCAACGTGGACGCCAGCAATATCCGCGCGCTCGCCGACCTGGGCGTTGACTTTATTAGCTCGGGCGCGCTGACACACTCCGCCCCGATCCTCGACCTCTCACTTAAGCACCTGCGTCTGCTGGACGGTAAATAATGAACGCCCGCGAGCGTCGCCGTGCCATCATGGACGTGCTCGAGGTGGCCAAGGAGCCCGTTTCGGGCAGCGCACTTGCCCGCGAGGTTGGCGTGAGCCGTCAGATCGTGGTGCAGGACATCGCCCTGCTGCGTGCCGATGGGCACGATGTCGTGGCCACCAACCGTGGTTATGTGCTGCAGGAGGCCCCCAGCAGCCCCGCCGTGCCCACGCGCTTGGTCAAGGTTCGCCACAGCGTGGAGCAGGCAGGCGATGAGCTCACGAGTATCGTCGACGCCGGCGGCGCCGTGCTCAACGTGATCGTCAATCACCGCGTGTACGGCAAGATCACGGCCGACCTGGACATTCGCAATCGTCGAGATGTCGAGCGCTACCTGCACGATATCGAGAGCGGCAAGAGCTTTCCGCTGCTGACGGTGACCAGCGGCTACCACTTCCATCGCATTGCGGCGGAGGACGAACAGACCCTCGACGAGATCGAGGCGATGCTCAAGGAAAAAGGCTACCTAGCAGACCTGATGCCCTACGAAGACGATTTGTCCTAGTCGACGCCGCATCTATAAGTTGCGGTGAAATAGTTCCTAAAATCGGCATCTAAGCCATAAAACAGGAACTATTCCACCGCAACTGCCAAGGGTCCCGCTCCAAATTAGCTGCCCACACATGCAAAAGGAGGCCTCCGCGGCGATGCGGAAGCCTCCTTTTTTGTGCACGGTGTACTTTTGAGTGTGCAAGTGGGGGAGTTGTTACTCCTCGACGATCTCGGTGATCGCGCCAGCGGGGCAAGCGTCCTGGCAAGCGCCACAGGCGACGCAGGAGTCCTCGTCAGCGACGGTAGCGACGTCCTGGAGCTCCAGAACGCCAGCGGGGCAGGAGTCGACGCAAACGCCACAAGCGATGCACTCGTCGGCATCAATTACGGGATGAGCCATGGTAGTTTCCTCTCTGTTGACCGACGCTACAGGCGATGCGCGCCGGTTTGATTCGGGCAAAAACATACCACGGGAGCGACCGTTTGCAATACCCTCTGACCGGCATCTTCATACCGTTCGCCGAGTATGCCAAGGTTTACTAAAAAATGCGCAGGTGGGGCCGTTGAGCTGCGCAAATGTTAGCTAAAGGTGACTTGAAATATAGGGCGATTGAGCGTGCTTGCGGAAACCGCATCCCATTATTTTGTCGAAAAACGGGTTGCAGTTTCCGGTTAGGCCCGCTAGCGGAAAATGCGAGCCGGTATCAGCTCTCAAAACGGGATACGGTTTCCGGCTGAGCCTTCAGACGGAAACTGCGACCCGGAATCCACGCTCAAACCGGGATGAGCTTTCCGCAAGACGGCCCCCAGGCACCCCCGGACGCAAACCTCAGCCATCTCTACATAGATCTCGATAGATTTGCCGAGAACTCCATCAGCGCATCTACCTGCGCATTTGAGAACCTAAACTCTCGGCAATAAGAAATCTTATATGAATTGACTTAGATTTTGTATATTCCAGCCCATAAGGGGATACACTACATCCTGAAAGACAAGCCGAAGCGCCGCGTGACAGACCGTCGGGGCGGCGCGAACGCACAAGAGAGAGGGAATTTCTAATGAGTAAGATTCTTGGTATCGACCTTGGTACTACCAACTCCGCCATGGCCGTCCTTGAGGGCGGTTCTCCGACCATCATCGTAAACGCTGAAGGCGACCGCACCACCCCGTCCGTCGTGGGCTTCCGTGCCGACGGTGACCGCGTTGTGGGTAAGGCCGCTAAGAACCAGGCGGTCACCAACCCCAAGAACACCGTGTTCTCTATCAAGCGCTTCATGGGCCGCAAGTACTCCGAGTGCACCTCCGAGATCAAGACCGTGCCGTATGAGGTCAAGGAGGGCCAGGGTGGCCGTGCCGTCGTCGACATCGAGGGCAAGGACTACACCGCCGAGCAGGTGAGCGCCATGACGCTCGCAAAGATGAAGGCCGACGCCGAGAAGTATCTGGGCGAGACCGTCACCGACGCCGTCATCACCGTCCCGGCCTACTTCAACGACGCCCAGCGTCAGGCCACCAAGGATGCCGGTAAGATCGCCGGCCTCAACGTCAAGCGTATCGTCAACGAGCCGACCGCTGCTGCTCTGGCCTATGGCCTGGACAAGCAGGGCACCGACCAGCGCATCCTGGTCTTCGACCTGGGCGGCGGCACCTTCGACGTCTCCATCCTCGACCTCGCAGACGGCGTGTTTGAGGTTCTGTCCACCTCGGGCGACAACCACCTGGGCGGCGACGACTGGGATCAGCGCGTCATCGATTGGATGGCCGACAAGTTCCAGCAGGAGAACGGCGTCGATCTGCGTCAGGACCCCATGGCCCTGCAGCGTCTGAAGGAGGCTGCCGAGAACGCCAAGAAGGAGCTCTCCGCCGCCCAGCAGACCACCATCAACCTGCCGTTCATTACCATGAACCAGTCCGGCCCGCTGCACCTCAACTACACGCTGACCCGCGCCGAGTTCGAGAAGATCACCCGCGACCTGCTCGAGCGCTGCAAGCAGCCTGTCACCAATGCCCTGCGCGACGCCAAGCTTAAGCTCTCCGATCTGACCGAGGTCATCCTCGTCGGCGGCTCCACCCGTATGCCCGCCGTTCAGGAGCTCGTCAAGACCATGACCGGCAAGCAGCCCAACATGTCCGTGAACCCCGACGAGGTCGTTGCTGACGGCGCTGCCGTCCAGGGCGGCGTGCTCACCGGCGACGTCGAGGGCATCCTGCTGCTCGACGTTACCCCGCTGTCGCTGGGCGTCGAGACCATGGGCGGCATCATGACCAAGATGATCGACCGCAACACCACGATCCCGACCTCCAAGACCGAGGTTTACTCCACCGCTGCCGACAACCAGACCAGCGTCGAGATCAACGTGCTCCAGGGCGAGCGCGAGCTTGCCCGCGACAACAAGTCGCTCGGTAAGTTCCAGCTGACCGGTATCCCGGCTGCCCGTCGCGGCGTGCCGCAGATCGAGGTTACCTTCGACATCGACGCCAACGGCATCGTCAAGGTCTCCGCTAAGGACAAGGGCACCGGCAAGGAGCAGCAGATCACCATTTCCGGCTCCACCGCTCTGTCCGACGACGAAGTCGATCGTATGGTCAAGGACGCCGAGGCTCATGCCGAGGAGGACAAGAAGCAGAAGGAAGAGGTCGAGGTCCGCAACCAGACCGACAGCCTGTGCTACTCCACCGAGCAGACCCTCAACGAGCTCGGTGACAAGGTTTCCGCCGACGTGAAGTCCAAGGCCGAGGCCGCTATCGCCGACGCCAAGAAGGCGCTCGAGGGCTCTGACGTCGAGGCCATCAAGGCTGCCGGCGAGTCCCTGCAGTCTGTGGCCTACGAGCTGGCCCAGGTTGTCTACGCCGACGCTCAGCAGCAGACTGACGGTGCCGCCGGTGCCCAGCCTGCCGACGATGACGTTGTCGACGCCGACTACGAGGTTGTGGACGACGAGGACAAGTAATCATGTCCGCCCGTAAAGCTCGCACGGAGGCGGCTGCCGCTGGCGCCGCCCCCGTTGACTCTGAGGAGAAGGACGTGAAGATTCCCGTAGAGGCCGTCGACGATACCGAGGCCAACGAGGCCGCGGCCGCCGAGGCTGTCGAGAACCAGGTAGAGGATTCCAACAAGGAGGCGACGATGACCGAGGACGAGATGGTGGAAGCTGCTATCCGCGCCGGTGAGGAAGCCGCCGACAACGACTTTAAGCTCAAGTTCGAGCAGGCCCAAAAGGAGCTTGCCGACGTGCGCAATGAGCTCGACGCTGCGGCAGAGGCTCAGAAGGCCGCCGAGGACAAGGCAAAGGACGCCACCGAGCGCACCGCCCGTCTGCAGGCCGACTGGGAGAACTTCCGTCGCCGCACCGCCAACGAGCGCCTTGCCGAGCGCGAGCGCGCGACCGAGAAGCTTGTCACCGCGCTGTTGCCGGTGATTGACGATATTGAGCGCGCGATCGACCATGCCCGCAGCCAAGAGCTTTCCGACGACTTTAAGCAGTTCGTCGATGGCGTTGACGCGGTACATGCCAAGCTGCTCGATGTGTTTGCGCACGAGGGCGTTGAGCCCATCGACCCCAAGGGCGAGGCGTTTGATCCGCTTGAGCATCAGGCTGTGGGTCGCGTCGAGGACGCATCGCAGTACGACGAGACCGTCAACGACGTGTACCAGAAGGGCTACCGCATGGCGGATCGCATCCTGCGTTCCGCGATGGTGACGGTGACCTACGGCGGCGAGAAGCGCCCCGCACCGGAGCCCGAAGCGGCGCCCGAGGATGCTGCGGCCGATACGGCCGAGAGCACCGAGGAGTAATTGAGAAGGGCCCCGGGGCAACACCCGGGGCCCTTTCTGGCCTAGTGCCATATGAAAGCATGAGCCGCCGCCCGCTGGGCGGCGGATGAAACAGGAGAGGAGCTACGATGGCTGCAGGCAAAACCTTCTATGACATCCTGGGCGTATCCAAGAGCGCCTCCGACAAAGAGATCAAGAGCGCGTTTCGCAAGCTCGCGCAAAAATATCACCCCGATGCCGGCGGCGACGAGGCCAAGTTCAAGGAGATCAGCGAGGCCTACGAGACGCTTTCGGACGAGAAGAAGCGCAAAGAGTACGACCAGATGCTCATGTTTGGCGGCATGCCGGGCGCAGGCGGCGCGTATGGCGGAGGCTACGGTGCCGGCGCAGGTGCCAGCGGCTGGGGCGACATCTTCGACAGCATCTTTAGCGGCAACGGCGCCTGGGGCAGCGATTGGGGCTCGGGCTTTGCCGGGGCCGCGGGCGCTGCCGGTGCCGGCGCGGGTCGCAACCGCGCGCGCAAGGGCGGCGACCTGTCGTTGACTGTCGACGTAACGGCCGAGGATGCGTTCCGCGGCGTGACGCACAAGGTCACCTACCGCATTCCCTCGACGGGCGAGCAGCAGACCATTACGGTCTCGGTCCCTGCGGGCGCGGTCGACGGCGGCAAGCTGCGCTACAAGCGTCGCGGCGAGTATGGCGTTGCCGGCGGCGAGCGCGGCGACCTGGTCGTGACCACGCATGTGGAGGAGCATCCGCTGTTTAAGCGCAAGGGTGCCGACGTGACCATGGAGGTGCCGATCTCGGTCTATGAGGCGGCGCTCGGCTGCACGGTGGACGTGCCCACGCCCGGCGGGGCGACGGTTCGTCTGAAGGTACCGGCGGGCACCCAGACGGGCAAGAAGTTCCGTTTTAAAGAGATGGGCGCGCCCGACGTTAAACACCGTGGCCGCACGGGTGCGCTGCTCGTCGAGATCAAGGTGCAGGTTCCCACGAACCTGTCTGATGACGAGCGCGACGCGATGACCAAGCTGCGCGAGGCCGATACGCGCGACTACCGCGAGAAGGTCAACCGTTACAAGGCGACGTACTAGGGCGGTCGCGGCACACGCCCGCGCCCGCGGGCTTATGATGGACGATAACGAGACGGAAAGGGGTCAGGTAGCATGGCCGAGGACAATAGGAACAAACCGCTGTACATGATCAGCGTGGCGGCCGAGCTGACCGGCATGCATCCGCAGACTCTGCGCGTCTACGAGTCCAAAGGCTTGGTGAATCCCCAGCGCTCGGGCGGCAACACGCGCCTGTACTCGCGTGCCGATATCGAGCGCCTGGAGCTCATCAACCAGTTGACCGACGAGGGCATCAACCTCGCTGGCGTGGTGCGCATCCTCGATATGAAGGAGCGTGCCGAGGAGCGTGAGCGCGAAAACGAAAAGCTCCGTGCTCGCGTGCGCCAGCTCGAGGACGAGCTGCACGAGTACAAGATGCAGAAGAAGATCACCGCCCTGGCCCCGCGCGACGGCTCGGTCAACCCCGAACAGGTCATGCGCAAGCTGCTGGGCGCCGGTGGGGATTTGTAGTTACGCGGTTTTACCAAACCGCGTAACGGGCCGACGCTGCGCGCCGCCCAGAGCGACAATTTGT
>URMR01000067.1 GCA_900548935.1 uncultured Collinsella sp. | reverse complement strand
TTGCGCAGGTCGGCAGCCTCAAGGCCCTGAAGCTCAGCGACAACGAGCTTATAACCGTCGAGCTCGACGGCGCCCTCGATGGCGCTGGAGATGGCGTCGGAGGAGCCACCGGTCAGAGCCTTCTTGAGCTTATTGGACGTCTCGCGCAGCTCGGCCTGCAGGTTCTCCACGCGAGCGGGAACCTCATCCACGCGGCACTTGAGCGCAGTAGCAGCGGCGTCAACGAGTGCCAGGCGGTCGGCCATATAGTCGAGGGCACCCTTAGAGGTCACGGCCTCGATACGGCGGACGTTCGAGCCCGTGGAGGACTCGGAAATGATCTTGAACAGGCCGATCTCGGCGGTGTTGGCGGCATGGGTGCCACCGCAGAGCTCACGGGAGAACGGCTGGTCCTCGGCACCCACGGAGACGACGCGCACGACGTCGCCGTACTTCTCGCCAAACAGGGCGACGGCGCCGGCGGCCTTGGCCTCATCGATGCCCATGACGCGAGTCACGACCGGCTTGGAGGCAAAGATCTGCTGGTTGACCAGGTCCTCGACAGCCTTGAGCTGCTCGGAGGACAGGGCCTCAAAGTGTGTGAAGTCAAAGCGCAGGTGCTCGGGCGTCACCAGCGAGCCGGCCTGGGAGACATGCTCGCCCAGGACCTGCTTAAGGGCGGCGTCGAGCAGGTGCGTGGCGGTGTGGTTGCGGCGCAGGAAGCCACGGCGCTCGGCGTCGAGTGTGGCGGTCACGGTTGAACCGACGGTCAGCGTGCCCTCGGCAATGTGGGCGACGTGGGCATACAGGCCGTTGTGGTTCTTTGTATCGGAAACGACCAGCGAAACGCCCTCGGCGGAAAGCTCACCGGCGTCGCCCTGCTGGCCACCCATCTCGGCATAGAACGGGGTGCGGTCGAGCACAACCTCGACATCCTCGCCCGCAGCGGCAGCCTCGACGGACTCGCCGTTGCGCACGATGGCGACAACCTTGGCACCCTCGATGACGTCGTTGTCATAGCCGTCGAACTCGGTCGCAGCGACCTTGTCGGAAAGCTCGACCCACACGTCGTTAAAGCTACCCCAGGCGTCGCCCTTGGCGTTGGCGCGAGCGCGGGCCTTCTGGTCCTCCATGCAAGCGGTGAAGCCGTCCATATCGACGTCGTGACCGGCGGTGCCGGCGATCTCGACAGTCAGATCGATGGGGAAACCAAAGGTGTCGTGCAGCTTAAAGGCAACGTCGCCCGGAAGGACAGCGCCGTCGGCGAGCGCGGCCAGGGCCTCGTCCAGGTAAACGCGGCCGTTGTCGAGCGTCGTGGAGAAACGCTCCTCCTCGGAGGCAACGATGCCCTTAACGAGCGCGACGTTCTTGAGCAGCTCAGGATAGGCCTCGCCCATCTGAGCGTTGACCTCGTCGATAAACTTGGTCAGGAAGGCGCCCTCGATGCCCAGCAGACGACCGTGGAACACGGCGCGGCGGAGCAGGCGGCGAAGGACGTACTCGCGACCCTCATTACCGGGCAGGATGCCGTCAGAAATCATAAAGTCGACGGCACGGGAGTGGTCGGCGATGATACGCAGGGAGCGGCTGGCGCCGGAGTAATCGTCGGCGTCATAGGTCTTGCCGCTGATCTCCTCGCCCAGCTTGATGAGGTGCTGCATCAGATCGCCGTCGTAGTTAGCAGTCTTGTGCTGCATGATAGCAGCCATGCGCTCCAGGCCCATGCCCGTATCGAGGTTGCGGTGCGGCAGCTCCGGCATGGAGCCGTCCTCCTGGCGGTCGTACTGGGTAAACACGAGGTTCCAGAACTCAAGGAAGCGGTCGCAGTCGCAGCCAGGCTTGCAGTCGGGGCTGCCGCAGCCGACCTCCTCGCCCATGTCAAAGTAGATCTCGGAGCACGGACCGCAGGGGCCGGTGGGGCCAGCGGCCCAGAAGTTGTCGTCCTCGCCCAGGCGCGAGATGTGATCCTCGGCAACGCCCAGGGAGCGCCACACGTCATGGGTCTCGTCGTCCTCGGTAAAGACGGTGAAGTACAGGCGGTCGAGCGGCAGCTTGAACTCCTTGGTGATAAGCTCGAAGGCCCAAGCGCAAGCCTGCTGCTTGGAGACGCCACCAAAGGAGAAGTCGCCGAGCATCTCAAAGAACGAGAGGTGACGGCCGTCCTCGCCGATGCAGTCAATGTCGTTGGTGCGGACGCACTTCTGGCAGGAGATCGCGCCGATCTCCTTCATGGTTTTCTTGCCCTGGTAGTACTCCTTAAACTGGTTCATGCCCGCGTTGGCAAGCAGCAACGAGGGATCGTCGGGAACAAGGGACGAAGAAGGATAGAGCTTAAGACCGCGCTCCTCAAAGAAGTTGAGGAACTTGGAGCGGATCTCGGCCGTAGTCATTGACGGGTAGTCAGCACTCATAGAGGGAATCTCCTCGGTTTCACATCGAAACAGTTCAAACGTAACGATATTACCATCCCACCGCGCCTGTGCAAAAAAGAGGGCCGCCAAACAGCGACCCTCCAGCGAAAGTGCATGTTATTTAGGACAGTCAAATTCTTTGAAAAACAAATGGCTGCTGTAGAATTACAAATAAGAGTCACCCGGAAGGAGCGATCGATGAAAAGCAAACGATTTGCCCTGAATGCACTTCTGGTAGTAGCAATATTGACGCTCTTGGTCTTCTCCTACTCATACGTGAATCAGCCAAGATTTGGATATGCTTTATACGCTGTTTTTTCCGGCGAAACAACTTACAACACTTACAACACTATAGGCTTCATTGACGCACTCTTTTTCTATGTAGTCGGCCCCGTATCAAGCGAGCTGATCGCTTTTGTTGTCAGCTACAACCTGAATCAACAAAGCCAAACTCACTCAGCGACTTCGGCCAAACAAGGAATCAATCTCTTCGTAATAATGATAATTCTGCAAATTGCGACTGTGTTGATTATCGCCCTGACCGCAACAAACGTTTTGAAGTATGAGTACGGACTCGTCGCAAGCTGCCTCATGGCAATTGCCGCGGGTATAGCGGTTTCGTATACGACACCGGCAAAGAAGTAGCTCAACTAACAGGGCCTATTTGGAATCTGAATCGTCCATGGAGCCGTCGATGCCGGTTTTGGTGTCGTCATTCGAGTCGGCATCATCGTCCTTGGCGAAGGGGTTCTTAAAGAAACCCGTCGCGTCGGGCTGAAGACCCGAGAGCTTGATCCAGGGATTATCGAGCTCAGGCTTGGGCATAGCTTTGGCCTCGGGCGCGGTCTCGTTGCCGATGAGCTCAGACTCATAGATGAACGTATCATCGCCAAGCGCGTCATAGGCGGCGACTGGGTTGCCCTCGGCATCGCGATACGGCGTGCCCTTAAACACGGCGCCATCGTATGCCACAAGCTGGCGGCCGGTCTCGTTCTCAAAGTAGTAGACGAAAATGCCCTTGAGGGCCGCGCACAACGGGATGGCGATGACCATGCCGATGGGGCCCATGAGTGCCGAACCAATAACGAGGGCCGTCAGGCTCATGATGGGATGCACCTGGACCGAGCTCTGCATGACCTTAGGCGAAATGACGTTGTCGGTGACGTTTTGAGCCACCATGGTCACGACAAGCGTCCACAATGCCAGCATAGGGCTGAACATAAAGCCGAGCACCGTGGCGATCGCCGCGCTCACCCAGGGTCCGACGACCGGAACCAAGTGCATGATGCCGGTAAAGATGGCCATGAGTGCTGCGTATGGATGGCCAATGAGCGTAAAGCCGATAAAAGCGAGGATACCACCGCAGATGGACGTCACGACCATGCCACGCATATAACCGCCGACCGAGCGTGAAAGGATGGCGACCATAAAGCGGTACGAGGTCTCCTTTTCCTGACCAATGATGGTGCAGACTTCATGGTGCATACGGGGGTAATCGCAGGCAAGCCAGTAGGCAAGCACCAGACCGAGGAAGATGACGAACAGCTGGGAGGCCGTATTGGTAATAAGCGGGAATACACCGCGACCAAGCTCGGCAGCGATTTGTGAGACATACTTAGACGCCACAGTGACAAGCGAAGAAAGATTATCATCCAGATACTCTTTGAGCGGCGTGTTGTTGAGCGTCTTGAAATGCGAGACCAACTCGTTGAGATCGCCGCCCGCAACTCGAAGCTGCTCAGGCAGACGGCTCAGGACTTCCAAGATCTGGCCGAGCAAAATAGGCGACAGGATGCAAACGACACCAACAAGCACGGCAACAACCACAATGAGGGCGATGAGCGAACCGATGCCACGACCGACGCCGTGATGCTCAAGCCAGTTAGTGATCGGCGACATCACAAAAGCGATGATGGAGCCGACAGCTAGAAACTCGATAACCGGCGCCAGGATGCCCATAAGGTTAAAGATGACGGCGGCGATGACGATGCAGCCAACGACGGACCAAATGCGAAGCGTCAGAATACGGGTATCGCGCAGCGTGCGGTCGGTTTGTTGGGGGTGCTCACTCATGAACGAACCATCACTCCATCGGGGTCGATCTTGTCCTGAATCTTCTTAAGCGTGCGGCGCAGTAGACGCGAAACCTGCACCTGAGAAATACCCAGCTTCTTGGCGATCTCGATCTGGGTCATGCCCTTTACGAAGCGCAGCTCGATAACCTCGCGCTCGCGCGGCGAGAAATCGCGGATGGCTTCCTCGATTACCAGTCGGTCATCGGTAAAGTCGAGCTCGTTGTCGTCATCGGCATAGCGGTCGAGAATCGAGGGGGCATCGTCGGAATCGGACGCGCCGGGAGCCTCAATGGGCACCGAGGTGTATGCCGAGGACGATTCCATGGCTTCGAGTACCTCGTCGACAGTCACGTCCAAGTATTCGGCGATTTCCTCAACCTTGGGCGAACGCTGTAGCTCGTTGGTGAGCTTATCGGTAGCCTGATTGACCTTGGCAGAAAGCTCCTGCAGACGACGCGGCACGCGCACACTCCAGCCCTTGTCGCGGAAGTGACGCTTGATCTCGCCCAGGATGGTGGGCGTGGCAAACGTGGTGAACTCGAGTCCGCGCTCAGGATCAAAGCGGTCGATTGCCTTGAGTAGACCCAGGTATCCGACCTGCATCAAGTCGTCGAGCGGCTCACCGCGGTTCTTAAATTTGTTGGCAAGAAACCTTACCAGGTTCATATGGGACATGACGAGCTGCTCGCGTGCGTCCGGATCACCAGTCTCTTTATAGCGACGAAACAGCTCGCGGGTTTTCTCCTTGTCCCAAGCGGTCTTACCGCTCCGGGAACGTTCGGCCATATTAGATATCCGCCTTGAGGTCGAGGGAAAGCGTCAGGGGCGCCTCAGTCTTTTCGTAAGAATCGCACACGCTCGCCAGAATGAGCTCGGCATACACGGCAGCCTGGTCATCCTCGTCGACGGTGGCCCGATCGCCAAAGGTAAAGTTCATGCCAACGTGAGACTCATCGACATCGAACCTGATCATGATGTCATCGGAATCAACAGCCGTGCAGCCAAAGATAAAGGCCTCCTCGGCAGCCATACGAATGTCCTCGATGCGATCGACGGACATGGAGCACAGCGCGCCGACGTTGGCCGCCGTCATACGCACGAGGCGTGCCAGACGCGGATCCCCGGCAACAGTCAGCGTAATAGGGCAGGTTGCTTCGCTACTCATCGCAGGACTCCTCGGAGGTCTCGGCGGGCGTATAGGTGTAATACTGAGCAGGCTTGGCTGCAGGCTTCTGAGCCGCATCCGCACCATCGGCGGCCTCGTCCTCAGCCTCACCAATCAGAACGCGCTCGGTAGGCTGCTCGGCCACGGCGGCGGCAGCGGAAAGCTTGCGATCGGCATCGGCTGCAGGAGCATTCACCTTATTGAAGAGCTTCTGCACAGCACCAGCGGCAGAGTCAGTCACGCTCGACACAGCATTGCTGGCCTCAGCCATACTGCCCGTAACCTCGGAAATGTCGCGAACCACGGCTTCAACCTCTACAAGATTAGAAGTCAGGGCGTCAACGGCGGTCTTGCTCGACTTGAGGAGCGGCTCAACCTGCGCCAGCGCGGGGGTGAGCTCATCGACGGCGCCATCGAGCTTTGCCACCACAGGCTGAGCCTCGGCGATGGTGTTATTGAGAACGCTTACGGTCTTATCGAGCGAATCAACGGCGTTGCGGGTCTTGCGCAAGGTAAGCGCGAGCTCAACGATAGCCCACACACCGGCAATGGCAAGCACCAGCAGGGCGATTTGAATGGGACTCATACAAGCCTCCCGAAAGAATCGAAATACAGACGACTTTCATGGTACCCCAAAGAAGGGGAAGATACCCAAAGGGAATGTGCGAGGTCCAAGGACCTACCTGGGCGCGTTACCGCTACGGTCGCGTTCGCTTTGCTCAATACGCCACTCTTCCCAGCCACGGCCCGCAGGCTGCCAAAATGCACCGCGCTCCAGCCCCTCGGGCAAATAGCGCTGATCGACCCAGCCTTCGGGATAATCATGCGGATACTTATACACACCGTATTCGTCGCTGCCCGGGCGATGACGATCGCGCAGATAACTCGGCACCTCGCGAAGCCCACTTGAATGGATATCGGCCAGCGCCGCATCGATCGAGGCCTCACACGCGTTGGATTTAGGCGCCAAGCACACATACAGAGCGGCCTGAGCAAGGTTAATGCGGCACTCGGGATAGCCAATGACCTCGGCAGACTTAAACGCGGCATGCGCCACCAAAAGCGCCTGCGGGTCGGCGTTGCCAACATCCTCAGAAGCGTGAATCATAATGCGGCGAGCGATAAACTTAGGATCCTCCCCAGCATCGATCATGCGCGCGAGCCAATAGATCGTGGCATCGGGGTCGCTACCGCGCATGGACTTGATGAACGCACTGATGATGTCGTAGTGCATGTCGCCGTTTTTGTCGTACGAAAAGCCACGGCGCGGGTTGGCAATCTTCACGTCGTCAACAGTGATGGGATAGCGCTCCCCCGCCGCAGGCGCTGGCGTTCCCTCGGTATCGGGACGCGTGACGGCAATCTCGCTCGCAAGCTCGAGCGTCGTGAGCGCTGAGCGAGCATCACCCGCTGCCAGCGTACAGATGGTCTTAACCGTATCCTCATCGGCCGAGAACTTGCCGTTCAAACCCTGCGGAGCCTCGAGCGCACGCTCAATGAGTGTGGCTATATCCTCGTCTTTAAGATGCTCAAGCTCCACCACGCGACCGCGCGAGAGCAACGCCGAGTTGACCTCGAAGTACGGATTCTCCGTCGTGGCGCCAATCATTATGACGGTACGGTTCTCAACTGCATGCAGCAGGGCATCCTGCTGCGACTTGGAGAAGCGGTGAATCTCATCGATGAAAAGAATGGTGCGGCGGTCGTAGGTATTCAGGCGCGTCTTGGCCTCGTCAATCACGCGACGAAGGTCCTTTACGGTGCCCGTCACGGCGCTGACCTCGACAAACTCGCTCTTAGTATGGTTGGCGATAATGTGGGCCAGCGTCGTCTTGCCCGTACCGGCCGGCCCGTACAGAATCACACTCGACAGTACGTCATGCTCAATCGCGGCACGTAACCACGAGCCCTTACCGACGGCCTTTTGCTGGCCCACATACTCGTCAAGTGAATTGGGCCGCATGCGCACCGCAAGCGGCGCATTCTGAAAGGAACGCTCACGCGTCGAAGCAGAAAAAAGGTCGTCCATAGCCATCCCGTGTATCAATCAAATACTTTTTCCACTAACAGTATACCGAATTAATACGAACTACCGTTCGTTAATATAGGTACGGTGCGGAAACTTCAATCCCGGGAACAGCTTGCTCGTGAGCTCGCAGAAATAACCGTCCGTCATACTCGCGATATAATCCACCACGGCTTGATCCTTGTCGTCCTGCCAGGCATAGGTGCGATCATAGTAGGAAAGCTGCTGCTCAATGCGCGAAATATGGTGCTTAAAGATGTAAGAGGACTCGTCGCCACTGTTTAGATCCCGCAGGCAACGGTCGTAGAGCTTTACGAACGCCTCGCGCAGCTCCGCCTCGGAATCGCCTTCGATACCGCCCTTGCTATAGATCTTCTCGTAGTTCTCGCGCTTAGCTCGGCGGATTTCCTCAAACAGGTCCTCGCTCATCTCGATGCGCGGCTTACCATAGCTGTGCTCAACGATATCGATGGAGGCATGCGTGAGGATCCAGCTGTTGTATGCTCCGCCCCGACCGTCATCAAAAGCTTCGGGTGACAGCAGGCCCGCCGCAATGGCGTCTTGGCGATCGCGTCCAACGTAGGCAAGGATATCCGAGATGCGGACCACGCAGCCTTCGAGCGTCATGGGACGCAGGTGCTCAATTGCGCTATAACCCGTGGCAATGCAGTCCTCAACCGTCTGATCAAACTGTTCAAAGGAGCTCATGTCCGAGAGCTCAAAGACGCGCTGTTCGTACTCGCCGTTATGGCACAGCACGCCGTCGAGCGTCTGGAGCGACACGTTGCGGCCGTACAGCGCGTCGAGCACGCGGACCGACTGCACGTTATGGAAAAAATAACGACCCGTGCGCTCGTGATAGATATCGTTGAGGAATCGCTCACCGGCGTGGCCGAAGGGTGTATGGCCCAAGTCGTGGCCCAAACCAATCGCTTCGATTAGATCGCAGTTGAGCCCCAGGGCGCAACCGATATCACGTGCGATGCGCGAAACAAGTTGCACGTGCAGGCCGCGACGCGACAGATCATCGTTGCTGCGGAAGCTGAAAACCTGAGTTTTGCCGGCGTATCGGGCGTACGCAGGCAGATGGAGAATCTTTTCGGCATCGCGCATAAAGGCCGGACGCATGAGCGTGCCTTGGTCTGCGGCTCGATCAACACGGCGGATGACCTGACCATCGTTGCATCGATAAGGGTTAACGACACCCGAGGCACGGTCGGCAGCGATACGCTCGACCAGCTCGGGCGACAACGCCGAGGGAATGCGATCCATACGCGCCTTGATGGCGGCTGTCTGTTGATTGATTGCCATGGCATGCTCCTTAAAAAGGGCGCGCAACGATTACAGCGTACTACCCACGACCTCGATTATGGCAAATATCGGCACTAAAAACGGCAGCAATGGCAAGGAGCGCGATTTTGTGATGAGGCAGGCGACAGCAAGGGCAAAGAGCGAGACAGCAAACGCAACGATGCCACCCAGAGGGTCGAGGATGCAAAGGGCAAAGAGCGCCTTGGCGTCACCCATGCCAATGCCGGGAGCGTGGCGAATACGACGCCAGAGCGACTCAGTAAGCACAAGGGCAAGGTAGACGATGACCGCAAGACCGGCGTGCTCAAGCGCCGTGTTAATGCCCCTGTCGAGCCAAACGCCTGCAAACGCCGCCACGGCACACGCGCCGGCAAGTTCATTGGGAAACCGCCGCTCACGGGCATCAATCGCCGCGCCGGCAAAGATGCAAATCCAAAATGGGATGTAGGACATCGTGCACCTCCATGGACAGCTGCTCAAACGCAAAAACCACCACAAAGGTGCCTGTCCCCTTTGTGGTGGTTTTGGTGGTGGTTATTTAGCGCCTTGCATAACCTCGTCGAGAGTAACGTTGACGGCGTGC
>URMR01000066.1 GCA_900548935.1 uncultured Collinsella sp. | reverse complement strand
GCGAAAGCTTGCACAGATTGCCTGCCACTTCGCGAGCCGTGTCGAGGGTCAGCTCGCCCTTGGGCGGGAACATCTCAAACGAAATGGGCGCGGTGCCCTGGGATGCTGCCTGCTTAAAAAGCTCGTCGACGCGCATATCGTGCTCCTTTAGATACGTAATAGTGCGATGTGTTGTAAGGATTCTACAGCACCACTGTGCCACGATGGAGTTTCACTCGCTATTTGGGGATACCAATCGAAAATGCTTCGCTATCGGCATTTCCTATAACAGTGCGGTCAATGTAGGATGGGGCTATATCGAATGGTATCTGATACGAAATACCAGTTAATAAAGCCCCGTCCCAAATTGACTACCCTTAAACCATGGGGAGAGGTCTGCAATTTATGCAGTTGATTGGCTGTTGAGGGTGGCAACGCCGCCTCGATAGGGTAACCTCATTGATTGGTTTCGCGACAGCAACATAACGGTAATGTCGCGGAAACACGGCGAGTCTAAGCTATGACTCGTTCGTTAGTAATCAACACCGCTTCTCACGCGGTGCCGATACGAAGGGAGTTCCGTATGGCCGAACTTACTGACCGCTTCGGGACCATGGTGTTCTCTGAGGAAGTCATGAAGGACTACCTCCCCAAGGACATTTGGAAGCGCCTTGCTGCAACCCTCGAGGGCGGTGAGCCGCTCGACCTGGATGTGGCCAACGCCGTTGCCCATGCCATGAAGGTCTGGGCCATCTCCAAGGGCGCGACGCACTACGCGCACTGGTTCCAGCCGCTTTCGGGCATTACTTCCGAGAAGCACGACAGCTTCCTCGAGCCCAACCACGACGGCACCGCCATTACCAAGTTTACGGGCAAGAACCTCATCCAGGGCGAGCCGGACGCCTCCAGCTTCCCCAACGGCGGCCTGCGCGCCACCTTCGAGGCCCGTGGCTACACCGCTTGGGATCCCACCAGCCCCGCCTTTATCAAGGACGATGTCCTGTGCATCCCCACGGCTTTCTGCTCCTACACGGGCGAGGCCCTGGACAAGAAGACCCCGCTGCTGCGTTCCATGACCGCGCTCTCGCGTGAGTCCAAGCGCGTTTTGGCGCTGTTTGGCAAGACCCCCAAGAAGGTCGTTCCTTCCGTGGGCGACGAGCAGGAGTACTTCCTGATCAAAAAGGACGCCTACCGCAAGCGCAAGGACCTGGTCATCACCGGCCGCACCCTCTTTGGTGCTGCTCCCTGCAAGGGCCAGGAGCTCGAGGAGCACTACTTTGGCGCTATCCGCCCCACCGTCTCGGCCTATATGAAGGATTTGGACGATGAGCTGTGGGCGCTCGGCATTCCGGCAAAGACCAAGCACAACGAGGTTGCTCCCTGCCAGCATGAGCTCGCCCCCGTCTATGGCGAAGTCAACGAGGCCATCGACCAGAATCTGGTCATGATGGAGAAAATGAAGCTCATCGCCTCCCGCCACGACTTGGTCTGCCTGCTGCACGAGAAGCCCTTTGAGGGCATCAACGGTTCGGGCAAGCACAACAACTGGTCGCTTGGCACCGAGTCCGAGAATTTGCTCGATCCGGGCGACACCCCGCTCGACAACCTGCAGTTCATCGTCTTCCTCACCGCGGTGATCGAGGCCGTCGATAACTATCAGGAGCTCCTGCGTGCCTCCGTCGCCTCGGCCGGCAACGACCATCGTCTGGGCGCCAACGAGGCTCCTCCGGCGATTATGTCCATCTTCCTGGGCGACCAGCTTACCGAGGTCGTCGAGAAGATCATCGATGGCAAGGCTTCCGTCCATGCCACGCGCGGCGTGCTCGACCTGGGCGCCGATACCCTGCCCAAGCTGATGCAGGACAACACCGACCGCAACCGCACCTCCCCGTTTGCCTTCACCGGCAACAAGTTTGAGTTCCGTGCCTGCGGCTCCGAGCAGAACGTTTCCGACTCCAACCTGGTGCTCGATGCCGCCGTGGCCAAATCGCTCAAGTCCTTCGCCGACGCGCTTGAGGGTACGCCCGAGGATGACTTCCAGGACGCCGCGCTCGAGTACTGCAAGAAGGTCCTGACCGACCACCAGCGCATCCTCTTCTCCGGCGATGGCTACTCCGACGAGTGGCCCGTTGAGGCCGAGAAGCGCGGCCTTGTCAACAACAAGACCACGGCCGACGCCCTGCCCGCCTTTGTTTCCGAAAAGGCCATCGCGCTCTTTGAGGAGACGGGTGTCCTGACCAAGGCCGAGGCTCAGTGCCGCTACGACTGCAAGCTCGAGAAGTACAACAAGCTCATGAACATCGAGGCCACCACGATGGTTCGCGAGGCGCGTCGTACCTATCGCCCGGTCATTACCGCCTATGCCACCAAGGTCGCTAAGGGCCTTGAGACTATTCGTGCCGCCGGCGCCGAGGCCGCCATGCAGTGTGAGCAGAACACGCTCAACAAGCTCTGCAACGGTATCACCACCATCAACGACTCCATCAAGGCGCTCGACGCCGTGCATCAGAAGGCCGAGGCCCTGGATGGCCAGGAGCAGGCAAACGTGTATGCACATGAGGTCGTTCCCGCTATGGATACGCTGCGCGCCGCCGTGGATGCCATGGAGGAGATCGTGGCCGCCGACTACTGGCCGGTCCCGACCTACGACGACATTCTGTTCTATGTGTAGAACGTAACTGACATATCGTCACGGTATTGAGCCGGGGTCCGCATCGCGCGGGCCCCGGCTTTTTTGTTGAACAAATTCACTAGGGCGGCGTCCATTCGCGCCATTTGTTAGGGCAGGGGTGTGCGCGTTGCCGTGTCGTGAAAATGGAAGATGCTCGGAATATAACGCGCCTCGACATACTCAAATTGAGTTCCGGTTGAGTCGAATGTCTGGCTGGTTATGACCGCCAGATACGAAGAAGAATCGACGTCAAGCAACCGGCAGTCCTCGGCGTCAGGCTGGGCGAGTGTTATCGTTCGTTTGCTCACGGCAATGGTGAGCCCTAGCTCATCCTCGATGTAATGGAAGAGCGACAGGGTAGCATTCTGCTCGTTTAAGCCGGGGACGGAAGAAGTTAGGAAGTAGTGGCGGTCGACTAGGACCGGTTTATCGTCGAGCATGCGGACGAGCTTCAAATGCGTAAGGTCTTCTCCTTCGGGAAATCCCGTCAATTGAGCTAGATACTTATTGGTGCTTACGTGTTCGAAATAGACGATTTTTGACGTTGGAATTGCTCCGATCGCGTGTGCCGATTCGCTGAACGAAGAAAGGCCACTTACGGTGAATGCGCCCTCTTTGCTGGTACCTGCAAGTGACGTCTCGATTACGAGGACTCCCTTGCCTTTAATGGACTGAACTAGACCTTCATTTGCGAGAAGTGAGATGGCCTTGCGCACCGTCATTCGAGAGCAGGAGAACTCTTTGGAAAGATTTTGTTCGGAAGGAAGGAGCGACCCCACGGGATGCTTGCCTTCGACAATCCGCTCTCGTAGGCTTCGGTATATTTCACTGTACAGGATTCTTGCCAAAATGCTCTCCTTATTGAGGTTGTACGGAATGCGTCGAATCGGCGCGATTATCCGCTTCTACCAATTATAGGAAGTGGAGACACTTAAAGTTGCCGTTTACCGCCATAAATCAACCGTTCACCCGCGTGCCTAACATGTCTAGATAGATAGCAAATCATGTGGCTATAATTCAAGTCGTCAAGTACATGTCTAGACAGGAGGATTGCAATGGCAAAGCAGAGTTATGCAGTTACTATCGCGGGAGGCGGAAGCACTTATACGCCGGGCGTTGTTCTGACACTTCTCGCGAAGCGCGATGTGTTCCCCATCAATAGGATTACGCTCTATGACAACGATGCCGAGCGTCAGGGGACAATTGCCAAGGCATGTGCCATCTACATCAAGGAGAATGCTCCAGAGGTAACCTTCAGCTATACGACCGACCCTGAGGAGGCCTTCACAGGCATCGACTTTGTACTTGCCCAGATTCGCGTTGGCAAGTACGCTATGCGCGATAAGGACGAGAAGATCCCCCTGCGTTATGGCGTTCTTGGCCAAGAGACCTGTGGTCCTGGTGGCATTGCTTATGGCTTGCGCTCCATTGGCGGCGTACTCGAGATCCTTGACTACATGGAGAAATACAGTCCTGACGCATGGATGCTCAACTACTCCAACCCCGCGGCGATCGTTGCTGAGGCGACACGCCGCCTTCGCCCGGATTCAAAGATCATCAACATTTGCGACATGCCAATAGCCCTGATGGATATCATGGCTCAGATGTGTGGTCTCAAGGACCACAACGACCTCATCGTCGGCTACTACGGCCTTAACCACTTTGGCTGGTGGACAAAGATTCACGACCGTGCAGGCAATGACCTTATGCCCACTATCAAGGCCCAAATGGCTAAAAACGGTTATGCCGGCGAGGATTCTGGCCTTGAATTTGTCGATGCGTCTTGGGACCAGACGTTCCGTAAGGCTAAGGATGTTTACGCGCTCGATCCGAATACCATCCCGAACACCTACCTCAAGTACTATCTCTTCCCGGACTATGTGGTTGAGCACACCGACCCCAACCACACCCGCACCGACGAGGTCCGTGAGGGTCGCGAGAAACGCGTCTTCGGCACCGCGCGCCAGATTATCGAAAAGGGCACGTCTGAGGGTTTCGGCCTTAAGCCGGATACCCACGCTGAGTACATTGTCGATCTCGCTCGCGCTTTGGCAGAGAACACCCGTGAACGTTTCTCGCTGATTGTTCCCAACGACGGGGCTGTGTCCAATTTTGACCCAACGGCTATGGTCGAGATCCCCTGCATCGTCGGCAGCGACGGCTACGAGAAAATTTGCCAAGGCGAGATTCCGCAATTCCAGAAAGGACTTATGGAGGAACAGGTCTCGGTCGAAAAGCTTGCAGTGTCTGCTTGGGTCGACCATTCCTATCAGGAGCTTTGGCAGGCGCTGACGCTTTCGAAGACGGTCCCCTCTGCCTCCGTTGCAAAGAAGATCCTTGACGATCTCATTGAGGCGAATAAGGAGTTCTGGCCAGAACTCCACTAGTATCGGAAATCAATTTTGTGAATGATGGCGGGCGGCCGACCTTGGACAGGTCGCATGGGAGGAAAACCATGAGCGAAAGCAAAGAGCTTGCAAATCGCAAGCTCGGCGAGGACGTAGTTGGCCTCGTCGGCGGTAAGGAAAACATCCTGAGCATCTCGCACTGCATGACGCGTCTACGTTTCAAGCTGCGAGACGATGCGAAGGCCGATACTAAGGCAATTGAGTCTCATAAAGGCGTCATTCAAGTAATCAACGCGAATGGCCAGTATCAGGTTGTTGTCGGCATCAATGTGATTGAGGATGTTTACGATGCTGCGGTTGCCGCTTCTGGTGTCGAGGGGCTGGGCTAGGTTAATCTTGATGGTGAGCCCGTCAAGAAAGGAAACCTTGTTAGTGCCCTTATCGATACTATTTCAGGCGTAATCCAGCCGATTCTTGCGGTGCTGTGTGCCGCGGGCATGATCAAGGGTGTTTTGAGTATTCTCGTCGCCCTCGGATGGATTACGGCAACAGACGGCTTGTACCAGATTCTATATGCGGCTGGTGACGGCTTCTTCTACTTCCTGCCGATCATCCTTGGCTATACCGCGGCAAAGAAGTTTGGCTGTAGTGAGTTCGTCGGCATGACGCTCGGTATCGCACTTACGTATCCGGCGATGGTCAACATCACATCGGGCGATGTTTTGGGAACGGTGCTTGCCGGCACTCCCTTTGCCATGAACTACTACACGACTTTCCTCGGCATACCCGTCATCATGCCGTCTTCGGGTTATACGAGCTCTGTCATTCCGATTATCATCTCTGTTTGGTTCGCGGCAAAGCTGGAGAAGTGGTGCCGCAAGCATTTCTCTGAGTATGTAAAGTTCTTCTTTGTGCCTACGTGCGTGCTCGTTGTGATGGTCCCCGCTACCTATTTGATTATTGGCCCGATTGCCACCCTGATCACGAACCTCATGAGCCTGCTGTTTAACTCCCTCTACAGCTTGCCTGTCATCGGCGGCGCGCTCGGCGGCATCGTGCTTACTGCCATTTGGCAGCCTATGGTCATCTTCGGCTTCCACTGGAGTGTCATTGCCCTCATGCTGGTGAACATTGCCTCCCAGGGCTGGGATATTGTCATGGCGCCGTACATGGTTTGCTCGTACGCTCAGTCCCTTGCCGTCCTCGCTATCCTTCTGAAGACTAAGGACGTAAAGCTCAAGCAGCTTGCATGGCCGGCGTTCATCTCGGGCTTCTTCTTCGGCATCACCGAACCCTGCATCTACGGCGTGACCCTTCCGCGCAAGAAGCCTTTTATCATGAGCTGCATCGCCTCTGTGCCCGGCGGCCTAATCATCGGCGCTCTTGGCACCAAGATGTTCGCCTTCACCGGCGGCGGCTTCTGCGCCTTCCCGGGCTTCATTGATCCGTCCGGTGCAATGGGCGCGAACTACCTGATTTACGTAATCATAGCCATCGTGGTTTCCAGCGTGATTTCGTTCCTGCTTACGTATGCGACGTACAAGGAGGACGTGCCGGCGGTAGAGGCTGCAAAGTAGCCAAAGAAGTGGAGCTGCGGGACAAGTATTTCCCCGCGCGCCAGCAATTAGACGAGGTCGTCCTTGGATAAGCGTCGAGGGCGACCTCGTCTTGTACTGATTTCGTTCGAGAGGCAGTGGTTGAGGGTGCCTAATATTATCTTTGACAATAAGATGGGCGAGGCATGCCTTGCGGCGTGGAGGTCCGCAGGTGTGGAAGTCCGCTCAGTCGTGGTCCGACAAGATGGTGAAGTCGTCTTCGAGCATGCGGCTGCGCCGTTCGTCCTCGAACACGTTCACCCGCTCTATTCTGTGACTAAGTCCTTCACCTCGGTCGCTGTCGGGATGTTGGTGAATGAAGGACGGCTGTCGCTGACCGATCGCTGGATTTCATACTTCCCGGAATATGAAGGCGAGATTGCGGATGAGCGCTTTCACAATGTGACGGTTCGCAATTTGCTGACTATGACGATGGGGCAGGAGAGTGACCTTTCGTATATTGGCGCGGGAGACGACTGGGCACATGAGGTTCTTCATCGTGAGTTTGACTGGAAGCCGGGCGAGATCTTTCACTACGATTCGCTGTGTTCACATTTATTGAGCATGCTCGTGCAACGCATAAGTGGAACGAAAGAATCCGATTATCTCGCCGAACGTTTGTTTACGCCGTTAGGCATTAGAAATTGGTGGTGGGAAGAGGATCAAGCCGGTCATACGACCGGAGGTTTTGGTCTTCACCTTTCGACACCGGATTTGGCTAAGTTTGGTCAATGTTTGCTAGATGGTGGCAAGTGGCGTGGGGAACAGATCATTCCCGCGGAATGGGTTGCCGAGGCGACGAAGATTCAGGTGGAAACGAGCCCCTTTTATCCGTCTGAGGCGACTGAAGACAGCAATGGCTATGGATACCAGTTCTGGATGTGCCGGCGTGGCGGGTTCAGATGCTCTGGCCTTTTTGGGCAGCTGTGCTACATACGGCCCACAGACGGCCTTGTCATCGCCTGCTCGAGTTCCACGACAGGAAGTAAGGCGCTGCTTGATCCGCTGTATGAGGTATTGTTCAAAGAGTTTAGTGTTCGGGAAACGGTGGCTTCCGAACGTGACTTCGGTAGCATTCCCGTGCCAGTTGGGTTGGCTTCTGGCGGACGCTTGAGTTCATTACGCCTCGAGGGCATCCATCATTGCATTTTCGGGGATTTTGATGAGATCGATATTCGATTTCATGAGAATGAGCTGGATTTGTCTCTGTTGCGCGATGGTCGTGAGTATGGCGTGAGGGCCGGCTACAAGTCTTGGGTTTGCAAATCGGGCGATGAGGCCGGAGTCGGAGACCTCTTTCCCTTCGTGACTCATGAAGCTGAGAGGGACGATGCCCCCGCATGGGATGTTCGCAAGTTGTTTGCAGCGTATGCCTGGACTTCGCCAACATATTTACAAATCGAGACCAGGGAACTGGACTACACGCGGTGCTGTTTTATCGATGTACGGATTGGAGGTATTTATGCTGTGTGCAGGGTGCGAGTTGAGGGAATGTGCTGTTTCCCGGCACCCTCGGAACTCACAGCGATTTTGAAGTTGGGATAATTTCTCAAGACATGCGATTGATAAGAAAGCTTGTCAACATTACGGCTAATGGAGACGGAGCTGTCTCCAGGCAATGTTTTTCGATACGGACGTTTCAGATATCGTATTGCTAGGGACTAAGTTAATCACTTGTTAGGGCCGAAGCGTAGGTGCGTTTTCTCGGCTCTGTACCCTGTTGGGCTCGAATCCCGGCGCATGGCAGCAAAAAGCCCGCTATCGTGAAGATAACGGGCTTCTCATTTCAAATGGTGCCCCACCCAACGGGATATTCGCGTGCGGCTGGCATTGCCCGCTTCCGCTGCGTCGCTTCGCTCCTTGTGCGCCGCCGTGGATGCCATGGAGGAGATCGTGGCCGCCGACTACTGGTCGGTCCCGACCTACGACGACATTCTATTCTATGTGTAACAGACACGTTTGATTTTGCGTGCGAAGGGGTCTCGCCTGTGCGAGGCTCCTTCTTTTTATGTCGCTCGGACCTGCTTTGAACTTGCAGCCGAGCGAGCGTTTCGCGCGGGGCATCTTAAAAGTTGTAACCTGTTTTGGCATGCGGACGTTTCGGGCGTTTGTTCGTAAAGGGGAGGATTATCTGATGAAGGTATTCGATATCGTGTTTAGCCCGACCGGCGGAACGGAAAGGGTGTCTGGCTACATTGCCAATGCGTTGGAAGGGGAAACCGTTGCTGTAGATCTGACCGATAGCGGGCTTGGCTTTCGCACGGTTGCGATGACAAAAGAGGACGTAGCCGTGATCGCGGTGCCTCGTATGGCGGGCGAGTCCCGGCTGTGGCTGCGGAGCGTTTGGGTATGATGCGGGGAAACGGTGCGCAGGCGGTTCTGGTTTGCGTTTACGGAAATCGCGCGTATGAGGACACGCTGGTCGAGCTTGAGGATGCGGCGAAAGATGCGGGCTTTCGGGTGATCGCGGCGGTTTCAGCCATCGCCGAGCATTCTATTGTTCGCCAGTTTGCCGCCGGCCGACCAGATGCTCAGGACGCGGCGCAGCTCGCTGGGTTTGCGGATCAGATTCAGCAAAAGATATCTGCAGAAGATGCTTCTGAGCCGGCTATTCCGGGTAATCGTCCCTATAAGAAAGCCGGGGGTACCGGTATGGTGCCTAGGGCCACAAAGGAGTGCACCGCCTGCGGGGCTTGCGTCGCAGTGTGTCCCGTTGGCGCTATCGACAAAGACGATCCCAAGTGGGTGGACAAAAGGGCCTGTATCTCTTGCATGCGCTGTGTCGCCGTATGTCCGCGGGGCGCTCGCGCGGTAAATCCCGTCATGCTCTCTGCGGCTACCAAGATGTTGAGCAAAGCCTGCTCTGAGCGAAAAGAATGCGAGCTGTTCATCTAGCGCAAGGGCGTTGAGTACTTTTCGTCTTATAACGGCAAAAAGAACGAACCCGTCGGACCTTACATCCGGCGGGTTCGAACATTTTAAAGTTGGTGCCCCCAGCGGGATGTCCGCGTGCGGCTGGCGCCGCCCGCTTTCGCTGCGTCGCTCCGCTCCTTGCGTGCTGCGCTGGAAAACGCTTGCGCGTTTCCTCAGCTCCGCACCCTGTCGGG
>URMR01000065.1 GCA_900548935.1 uncultured Collinsella sp. | reverse complement strand
GTAAAGGAGTAGATGGTCGTGGCATACTGCTCGCCGTCTAGGTTGATGGACTGTGCCTTCTTGGCAAAGACCACCGGCACGCCGCCAAAATGCTGGGCTGCAATGCAAGCCATGCCAATGCCCGAAGCCTCAATCGTCAGAATCTTGTTGATCTCGACACCCTCGAACAGACGGGCCCACTCGGCACCCATGTGGTCAAATAACTCAACGTCGCACTGGTGGTTGAGGAAGGCATCAACCTTAAGGACGTTACCGGCCTTTACGATGCCGTCATGGCGAATACGATCCTCAAGCTCCTGCATGGCGCAACCCCTTCTCGCGGCAACGATACCGCGCGATTAATAAACGTTGTTCGATAGTCTACCACGGACCGACCCCCGCCCGTCCCACAAGCCGCATCGCACTATAAAGCCGCAAGACCAGTAGATGGGCCGATTCGTGGCAAGCCTGCCTCCACAAGCTAATGGCGGGCGCGCATCCTCACCAAACGCACCATGGCAAGCGCAAAGCCCACAGCGGCCACAGCCATAAGCACGTAGAACACCGAACGGAAACCAAACAGGAACACATCCGGACGGCCTGCAACAAAACTGGTCACGGCCTCACCCATCGCCACGCTCATCTGCCCATATAGGATATGCGATGCCGCCGTAATGCCAACTGCCATACCCGCGTAGCGCGCCAAACTGCCCAAGCTGCCCGCAAAACCGAGCGCCTCGCGCGGAGCCGAGCCCATGTACAGCGAGTTGTTGGGGCTCTGGAAAATCGACGTGCCGCACGACATAAATGCGACGCAGCACACGATCACAGGGATAGCAGAGTGCTCGTCGAGTGTGCTTACCGCAAAGAGACCGCACACGTACACGCCCAGGCCGACTGCCGTGGGGCCCTCGCAGCCAACACGGTCCGAAACCGTACCCGAAAGCGGGCCGATAAAGGCATTCACCATCGGCAGCGCCAAAAAGAGTAGTCCAGAGATATCAGAACCAAAGCCGTGGGCGTCCTGAAAATAGAACGGCAGAATAAACTCGGATGCGCCAATGCCAACAAACACGATGAGCATGCAGACAAGGTTGATGGTGAAGGCCGAATTTGCAAAGCAGCGACGGGCGGCCTCGGCAAGGGGCATGGGACGTTCGCCGGCCTCTGGCCTAACATGCGGCAGCGTGTAGAGTCCCACGATAAACGAGATCACGCCAATGGGCAGGTTGATGAGGAAGATGCTCTCCCAGGGAAAGCTTGCCACCAGCATGCCGCCGAGCACGGGGCCACACATCATGCCGAGGGCCACAAAGGTCGCGAGAATACCCATGGCACGGCCTCGTTCGCGCGCCGGAAACGATTCGGTGATGATACCCATGTTGTTAGCCATGGCCGCCGCGCAACCGACGCCCTGAACAATGCGCGCTAGGATAAGAACCTCAAGCGAGGCCGAAAGGCCGCACAGCAGCGAACCGATTGAAAAGACGATGACGCCCAGCTGGAACACATTCACCTTGCCGCGCACGTCGCCCAGACGGCCAAACGGCAACATAGCCACGCAAGTCGCAAGCAGGTACACCGAGCTCACCAGTTGAATGCGATCGAGGCCCACGCCCAGCTCCTTTTGCATCACGGGCAGCGCCACGGTCACGACGGTCGAATCCAGACACACCATAAACGTCATGATGAGCACGGTAAACAGAATCGCCCATTTATTCTTGCCATGGGTGTCGCCCTCTAGAGCAATGTGCTCGCGGCGCAGCTGCTCTGCAGTTTTCTCCATATCCATCCTTTCGAGTGGCCCAACGCAAAAAAAACGGGGCCCCAATCGCCTGCAAACAGCCGCGATTGGGGTCCCGCCTACGGAATCGGAACGAAAGGTCACCGAAGCTTTCTGCCAGCATCGGCACCTTGTAAGGAGCTAGCCTAGCACTGCTCGAGCGCCTGCTCAAGGTCGGCAATCAGATCGGCCGTGTCCTCGAGGCCGCACGACAGGCGTACCATGTCGGCGGAAATGCCACAGGCGATGAGCTCTTCATCGTTCATCTGGCGATGCGTGGCGTTGGCAGGATGCAGGCAGCAAGTGCGGGCGTCGGCCACGTGCGTGGCGATCTGGGCGAGCTTGAGGCTCTTCATAAAGGTCTCGGCCGCCGCGCGACCACCGTTAAAGCCAAAGCTCACAACGCCGCAGGTACCGTTGGGCATGTACTTCTGAGCCAGGTCATAGTACTTGTCGCCCTCCAGGCCCGGATAGCTCACGAAGCGCACCTTGGGATGGCTCTGCAGGAACTTGGCAACGGCCAGGCCGTTCTCACAATGACGCGGCATGCGCACATGCAGGCTCTCGAGCGAGCTGTTCAGGAAGAACGCCGCCTGCGGGTTCTGCATGGGCCCAAGGTCGCGCATGAGCTGCGCGGTGGCCTTGGTAATGAAGGCACCCTCGCGACCGAACTTCTCGGCATACGTCACGCCGTGGTAGCTCTCGTCGGGCGTGGTGAGACCCGGGAACTTGTCCGCATGGGCCATCCAGTCAAACTGGCCATGGTCAACGATCACGCCGCCCAGATAGGCAGCATGTCCATCCATGTACTTGGTAGTGGAGTGCGTAACGATGTCGGCGCCCCATTCAAAGGGACGGCACATTACGGGCGTCGGGAAGGTGTTGTCGACCATCAGCGGCACGCCGTGGTCATGTGCAGCCTTGGCAAAGCGCTCAATATCGAGCACGGCAAGGGCGGGATTGGCGATCGTCTCGCCAAAGACGAGCTTGGTATTGGGCTCAAAGGCTGCCTCGAGCTCTTCATCAGTGCAGTCGGGGGCAACGAACGTGCAGGTCAGCCCCATACGGCCCATGGTGTGGGCGAGCAAGTTGTACGTGCCGCCATAGATGGCAGAGCTCGCGACCACGTGATCGCCGGCACCGGCCACGTTAAAGATCGCGAGGAAGTTCGCAGCCATGCCCGAGCTCGTGAGCATCGCGGCAGTGCCTCCCTCCATCTCGCAGATCTTGGCGGCAACCAGATCGCACGTGGGGTTCTGCAGACGGCTGTAGAAATAGCCCGACTCCTCCAGGTCAAACAGCTTGCCCATGTGCTCGGACGTGTCGTACTTCCACGTGGTGGACTGGTAGATGGGCACCTGACGCGGCTCGGCATCTCCCGGGTGATAGCCGCCCTGAACACATGTAGTACCGATGGTCTGCTCGCTCATATCTAGCTCCCTTGCCTGGGTTTTAGTTTTATTCGGTTCACGATACCGCTACCCCGCACCCCTCTCAACCCATCCCCAAGGTGGGTTATGAGACAAATTGATCCGGGGCATTTATCTCAAGCCTTGGACATTTGCTCGATAGATAAAAATGAGGCATACATGAAGCTCTCGATGATTACACGCACCGGCACGGGTACCATAGGCGGGTACACCGTGACCAAGGAGAAAACGATGAAGCAAATCGATACGGCCCAGCTCGACATCACCGCCTGTCAGGCTCAAGCTGCCGAATACCACGCCCGTGGCTTTAACTGCGCCCAGGCCGTCGCCTGCACGCTCGCTCCCGCCGTCGGGCTCGATCCCCAGGTCGCCTTTACCCTCACCGAGGGCTTTGGCGCCGGCATGGGCGGCATGACCGAGACCTGCGGCGCCATCTCGGGCGCCGTGGCCATCATGGGCTTTGTAATGAGCGACGGCATGGAAAACCCCAAGACCAAGGGCCAGACCTACAAACTGTCGCGCGAGATCGCCAAGCGTTTTGGCGAGAAGAACACGACGACCGTCTGCGGCACACTCAAGGGCATCGGATCGGACAAGGGTCCGCTCCGCAGCTGCCCCGGCTGCATCGACGATGCCGTCGAGATCGCCTGCGATGTACTAAAGCAGCTCGCCGAGTAAACGGCGGCAACATAAAATGACGGTCGGCGCGCTTGGGATCCATCCAAAAGCACGCCGACCGTCGCCGTTAGAACTCGGCAAATACGGGAGCGCTGACCTCAATCTCCTCGCGCCCCGCCATAAGCTCGCGCATCTTAGCGCAAAACGGCTCCTGCTCCCCCGCTTTAAACACCAAATGAAGTGTCACGGCATCCGCGTAATCGGTATCCGAAACCTTGGCACCCGAAACCTGCGCCAAGCGAAGCACCTGCTCATACTGCGGATAGGCCACATGCACGTCAACAGGCACGACGCTCGTCATCTCGACGATCTGCCCGGCCTCCTGAGCAGCGGCCACCGCCGCCTGCGTCGCCGCGGTATAGGCGCGTACCAAGCCACCAGGCCCCAACAACGTGCCACCAAAATAGCGCGTCACTACGCAGCAAACATTTTTGAGTCCCGCACCGCGCAATACCTCGAGCGTCGGCATACCGCTCGTGCGACTCGGCTCACCGTCATCGCTCTGGCGCTCGCGTCCATCGACCAAAATCCACGCGGGTACATTATGTCGAGCGTCGTAATGACGCTTGCGAACCATCTCGATAAAGGCATTCGCCTCATCCTCGGACTCAATATGGACCAGTTGGGCAATAAAACGGCTCTTGCGGTCCACAAACTCGCCCGAAGCCTCAATATTCGATTGCAAAGTTAAATAGCTGTCCAACAAAGCCCCTCAACAACAAGCAAAGCAACAAACAGCCTCAATAATACGGCAAAGGCCGTACCGTTGACCTCGCCAACAAGAACGGAAACGCCAATGATACCGTCACCAACAGCGAGAACCCGTCAGCGCGAGCAAGGTGCCTTGAAAGACAAGGGCATTGACCTTATGGTCATGCCCGAAGGCTTGAAAGGCAGATTGCCGCGCTGACGGGTTCGCAGCGTCAACATAGTTGCCAAGTGGGCCTATAAGCCGGGTTCTGTCGTGAACGGTCATTTATCTTGTCTGCACGTTACCGTGCAGCTCCACGCACGCTACCCGAACGCGGACCGGGCCGGCCCATAGCGTTCCTATTCGCGCTTGCTCCGGATGGGGCTTGCCAAGCCGCCGTGTTGCCACGACGCTGGTGGTCTCTTACACCACCGTTTCAGCTTTTCCCTTTACGCCTTGCGGCGCAGGTGGGAGTCTTCTTTTCTGCGGCGCTTTCCGTCGGATCACTCCGCCCGGCCGTTAGCCGGCATCCCGCCCTCTGGAGCCCGGACTTTCCTCACGCGTGCTGCAAGCAGCACATCGCGCGACCGTCTGGCCCACTCAGCAGTGCAAGAGTGTAGCACACCGTTGCCGCAAGCAATGGCACAACACAAGCGTTCGACACGATAAACCAAGAACCACGCTATACAGTACAATAGGGTCGTCGATGGGCAACGTCGTCAGTCGAGACGCGACCGCGCTCCGCACCCCTCCGTCTACTCGATGCGTTCCCGCCTCCTCCCCGAGGCGGGATGTCGGCATTTTTCATGCACCGACAATCCAATAGTCTGTGGACAGCCCGGGCAGCATTGCGCCCGGGCAGCATCGCGCATCTCGGCGTCAAATGCAAAAAGGGATCCGTCCATTGCGGACGGATCCCTTAAAACAAGTGATCGTCAAACCGATTTACTCGGCGTCGGTCTCCTCGTCCTTCTTCTCGGAAGGCAGCGGGGTGACCTCGATCTCGACGCCCAGAGTCTCAGCAGCGGACTTCATGGACAGGGAGATACGACGACGGTCGAGGTCGATCTCCATGACCTTGACCTGAACCTTGTCGCCCACGTGGGTGACCTGAGAAGGCTGATCGACGTGCTTGTTGGCCATCTCGGAAATGTGCACCAGGCCCTCGATGCCCTCGCCCAGGTCGACGAAAGCGCCGAACGGGACAAGCTTGGTCACAGTGCCCTCGACGATAGCGCCGACGGGGTACTTCTTGACCAGTGCGCGCCACGGATCCTCGGTGGTCTGCTTGAGACCAAGGGAGATGCGCTCGCGGTTGAGATCGACGTCGAGAACCTCGACCTCGACCTCCTGGCCGACCTTGACAACCTCGGAAGGATGGTTGACGTGGTTCCAGGAGAGCTCGGAGATGTGGATGAGGCCGTCGATACCGCCGAGGTCGACGAAGGCGCCGAAGTCGACGATGGAGGAAACGGTGCCCTGGAGACGCATGCCAGACTTGAGCTTGGACAGGATCTCGGAGCGCTCGGCCTTACGGGACTCCTCGAGCACGACGCGACGGGAGAGGACGACGTTGTTGCGGTTGCGGTCCATCTCGATGACGCGGGCCTCGATGCGGGTGCCCATGTAGGAGGTGAGGTCCTTGACGCGACGGAGGTCGACGAGGGAAGCGGGCAGGAAGCCACGCAGGCCGATGTCGAGGATCAGGCCGCCCTTGACAACCTCGATAACCTCGCCCTCGACGTTCTCGCCGGAGTTGAACTTCTCCTCGATGCGGTTCCAAGCACGCTCGTACTCGGCACGCTTCTTGGACAGGACCAGACGACCGTCCTTGTCCTCCTTCTGGAGAACCAGAGCCTCGATGGGATCACCGAGTGCAACGATGTCTGCAGGGTTAGCGTCCTTGCGGATGGACAGCTCGCGGACCGGGATAACGCCCTCGGACTTGAATCCGATGTCAACGAGCACCTCGTCATGCTCGATCTTAACGACAGTGCCGTTAACGAGATCGCCCTCATCAAAGTCGGTAATCGTACCGTCGATGAGGTTGTTCATCTCCTCCTCGTTGACATCGTCAAGAGAGAAAATGGACGAGTTCTGAATCTCACTCAAAGGTGGACCCCTTTCGAACTACGGGGCCCCGATTGCTAGGACCTACAGAAGGGTGCGACAAGCACACAACGTTTAGGAACACTCGGGAGCCGACAGATACTAATGTGACGCTTATGCAATCACGTTCGTATAGGTTACGGGGAAATCATTTCGATTTCAAGCGTGAACTGCGATTTTTTACTCGTATGGAGACTTTTTCGCAATCTTGTGGACGACCGTCTCCATAAGTTGACGATAGACAGTTAGGCATACAGCTTTGGGGTAAAGTATCCGGAGCCAACGATTCTGGAACGATTTTTCGAGAAAGGTGCCCGCGTGCTCAAAGCAGTCGTTTTCGATATGGACGAGACGCTTCTTAGCATCAACCTCAACGCGTTCATCCTTCGCTATTTTAAGGATGTCTCATCGATGCTCGCGGATATCGGGCGCCGCAGCCGCGGTGGCACGATGGCGCGCCTCGGCACCATCCTGGTCGACCTCAACGCCAATCGCCGCAGCGGCACGGACAACCGCACCAATCTTGAGTTTTACCGCACCGAGGTCGAGCGCAGGTGCGGCATCTGCCTCTCCGATCCGATCATCTACGAGGCGTTTACCTACTACGACCGCGAAGTGCTTCCATACAAGAACGACGATGTCATTAACGCTCACGCCATGCCGGGCGCGCACGCCGCACTCCAGGCAGTACAGGACGCAGGGCTGCGCTGCGCGCTCTTTACCAACCCCAGCTTTCCCCAGGGGGCCATCGAGTGCCGCATGGGCTGGGGCGACCTTGCCGACGCCCCCTTTGAGCTCGTCACGCACATGGGAAACACCACCCGCTGCAAGCCCGATGCCACCTACTATCTAGAGCAGCTTCAGGTGATGGGACTCGAGCCACACGAGGTCCTTATGGTGGGCAACGATCCCAAACGCGACTTCCCGTCCCCCGATTGCGGCATCCAAACCGCCTTTGTGGGCCAAGGCAAGCCCAGCCGAGCCACCTGGCACGGAACCATGGAAGACTTCGCCCGCGACTTCAACGCCGTAATCGAAGCCTTCTACGAGCACCAAATAGCCGACGAACTGTCTTAACAAACTCGAGTCTTGCCAATCATGATGTTGAGGATCTCGACGTCGGTGTCCTTCATGCCCACGCGGCCTACGTAGCCCATGCTGGCGATTGTCTGCTCAACGGTATCCTGGATCAGGCCTTCGCCGGCACGGAAACCGCGGCCCTGCATGGCCATATCGTGGCCCAGAATCGCCGCATCGACGGCGGCGGAAATCTTGGCGGCACAGCTTGCCTTGGCGCCATCGCACACGATGCCGCCAACGTTGCCGAGCGTGTTCGAGACCGTCGCGCCGATCTGCTCGCGCGTGCCACCGCACAGCCAGGTAATCGCGGCACCGGCACCACATGCGGCGCAAATAGCACCGCAAAACGCCGAGAGTGCACCGATATAGCTCTTGATATGCACAGCGATAAGATCGGACAGCATCACGGCGCGCACCAGGCGATCGTGGTCGCAGCGCAGGTACTCGGCATACTCCATGACGGGCAATGCGCAGGTAATGCCCTGATTGCCCGAGCCGCACACAATGGCGACCGGCAGCGCGCAACCGTTCATGCGGGCGTCGGACCCGGCGGCCGCACGGGCACGGGCACGGCAGGCGACGTCATCAGCACGAGCGCCCAACAGTGTACGACCCACCTCGGCGCCCCAAGCGTGCGCAAGGCCCTCGGCACTGATCGCGCCATTCAGCTCAATCTGACGCTCAACGGCAGCACGGGCGTCCTCAATGTCACCGTCCTCGATAAAGTCGATGATGGACTCAATGCTCATAGGGGTATCGGCCTTATCCGCCGCACGCTCGGCCACCACGCGCTCGGCGCAGGCGGCACACTCCCCCGCTGACTTGCCGCATACCGGAATACCATCGAGCGTATGGCACGTGACATTAGTGTGGTGATCGGTAATCTCGACGACCGCGGTATGGCCCCCGGCCGTCGCAGTCACCTTGATGTAGAGGTTGGGCACGCCCTCGACAAGCGACACATCGCAGTAGCCGGCGTCGGCGAGGAGCTCGGCCACGCGAGCGCGGTCTTCATCGTTAACGCTCTCGAGCACCTCGAGCGCGCTCTTGGCGTCGCCGCCCACGGCACCCAGCACGGCCGCGGCCTCAATACCGTGCATACCGCCCGAGTTGGGCACGGTCACGCTCTTAACGTTCTTGATGATGTTGCCCGAGCAGGCAACGTCCATATGGTCGGGTTCGCAACCGAGCGTCTGGCTCGCCAGCGCCGCTGCATAGGCAACGGCAATGGGCTCGGTGCAGCCGAGTGCACAGACAAGCTCGCGGTTCAAAACATCGCAAAACGCGGCATCACGAAGGGAATCGGTAGGCATAGGTATCTCCTGCTTGCATAACGGGCTGGGCTCTCAAAAATAGTTAGCTCCTTTTATTTGATAACAATGCATCAAAAACCGCAACCATGGTTCCGGCGGACGGCGTTCAAGCGCAATCTGACAGCATTCATTCATGAAAAGCTAGTCTTGGCTATAAGCTAAAGCGTTTGACAAAAAAACGCCCGAGCGTTTACGCAAAAGTCGCGCTATCATGCAGTCGAACGCGGTAAAACCTTTAGCAATCTCGCCGCACAGACCAGAGAGGAACCATCCATGAAGATCGGTATCGGCAACGACCACGCCGCCGTCGAGCTAAAAAACATCATCTCCGAGCACCTGAAGGAGCGCGGCTGCGAGGTCGTGAACTTTGGCACCGACACCTCCGAGAGCTTTGACTACCCCATCGCCGGCTACAAGGTGGGTAAGGCCGTTGCCAACGGCGACGTCGATCTGGGCATCCTGATCTGCGGCACCGGTGTCGGGATTAGCCTGGCCGCCAACAAGGTCGAGGGCGTACGCGCCGTCGTGTGCTCCGAGCCTTTCAGCGCCAAGCTCTCGCGCATGCACAACAACACCAACGTGCTTGCCTTTGGTGCTCGCGTCGTGGGCTCCGAGCTCGCCAAGATGATCGTCGACGAGTGGCTCGACGCCGAGTTTGAGGGCGGCCGCC
>URMR01000064.1 GCA_900548935.1 uncultured Collinsella sp. | reverse complement strand
GGGCTCCGACTCCCACACCCGCTATGGCGCCCTGGGCACCATGGCCGTGGGCGAGGGCGGCGGCGAGCTGGCCAAGCAGCTGCTGCGCGACACCTACGACGTTGCCTATCCCGGCGTCGTTGCCATCTACCTCACGGGCGCCCCACGTCCCGGCGTCGGCCCGCACGACGTGGCGCTCGCCATCATCCGCGCCGTCTTTGCCAAGGGCTACGTCAAGAACAAGGTCATGGAGTTCGTGGGCCCCGGCATCGCGAGCATGACGACCGACTACCGCAACGGCGTCGATGTCATGACCACCGAGACCACCTGCTTGTCGAGCATCTGGGCCACCGACGAAGACACGCACGCGTTTTTGACCATACACGGCCGCGGCGACGACTACCGCGAGCTCAAGCCCGCCGATGTCGCCTACTACGACGGCTGCGTCGAGGTCGATCTGTCGAGCATCAAGCCCATGATCGCGCTGCCGTTCCATCCTTCCAACGGCTTTGAGATCGACGAGCTCAACGAGAACCTCGAGGACATCCTTCACGAGGTGGAGCTCGAGGCCGCCAAGATCGGCGAGGGCAAGACGCACTTTAGCCTGCTCGACAAGATCGTCGACGGCAAGCTGCACGTGCAGCAGGGCGTTATCGCCGGCTGCTCGGGCGGCAACTACGACTCCGTGGTCCAGGCTGCTCGCGTGCTCAAGGGCGCTAACACCGGCTGCGGCGAGTTCTCGCTGTCGGTCTATCCCACGAGCCAGCCCGTGGCACTCGAGCTTACACGCCGCGGCTACATCTACGACCTTATGGAGGCCGGCGCGATTGTGCGCACGGCGTTCTGCGGCCCGTGCTTCGGCGCCGGCGACACGCCTGCCAACAACGGCCTTTCGATCCGCCACACCACGCGCAACTTCCCCAATCGCGAGGGTTCCAAGCCGGGCAACGGTCAGCTGAGCGCCGTGGCCCTGATGGACGCCCGCTCCATTGCGGCGACGGCTGCCAACGGCGGCGTCCTGACGCCGGCGACCGACCTGCCCGAGGAGACTTGGGACGAGGCCTGCGAGTACACCTTTGACGACGCGCCGTACAAGAAGCGCGTGTACTGGGGCTTTGGCAAGGCTGAGCCGGCCGACGAGCTGGCCGAGTGCCCCAACATCAAGCCGTGGCCCGCGATGGAGCCTCTCGGCGACGACATCCTGCTCAAGGTGTGCTCCAAGATCATGGACCCGGTCACCACGACCGACGAGCTCATTCCCTCGGGCGAGACGAGCTCCTTCCGCTCCAACCCGCTGGGTCTGGCCGAGTTTACGCTCAGCCGTCGCGACCCTGCCTACGTGGGCCGCTCCAAGGAGGTCGACGCGGTGGAAAAGCGCCGCGTTGCCGGCGAGGCAGCGGGCGACCTGGTGGCACTCGATGCCGAGCTTGCCGGCGTGTTTGAGGCGCTGGCCGGCGCGGGTGTCGCTGCCGATGCCAAGGCGACCGAGTACGGCTCCATGCTCTATGCCAAGAAGCCCGGTGACGGTTCCGCCCGCGAGCAGGCCGCGAGCTGCCAGCGCGTAATTGGCGGCCTGGCCAACATCGTCCACGAGTACGCCACCAAGCGCTATCGCTCCAACGTGATGAACTGGGGCATGGTGCCCTTCCAGATGGAGGCCGAGCCCAGCTTTGAGGTAGGCGACTACGTCTTTGTGCCGGGTATCCGCGCCGCGCTCGACGGCGACCTGAAGGACATCGCCGCTTACGTGGTTCGCGCCGATGGTGCGGTCGAGCAGATTGAGCTCTACATTGCCGATATGACGGCAGAGGAGCGTGCCATCGTTAAGGCCGGCTGCCTGATCAACTACAACAAGTTCAAGGCCGCTGCCGAGTAACGCACTTTATTGTCCGCCCGGGGCTTACCCTTTCCCGCCCGCTCACGCGCTTCGCGAGGGTCGCGTTCGGGAAAGGGTAAGCCCCGGGCTACATTTCTGCGTTCTCGTTGGGTCTTGAGGGACGCTAATAAATAGGCTTGCTTGATGCCGCCTCTGTTATCGGGGCGGCTTCTTTTTGTCGAAAACCACCACGAAGGGGCAGGCGCCTTTGTGGTGGTCCGCGGTTTGTCTCGTTCTGTAACAGGTAGACCCTTATTTGCCGAGTAGTTATTACAGATTTAGATAAACGGGAACTGCTGAACATTTCGTCTCGATCTGTAACATCTGAGGTCCAAAACGGCAGCTAGATGTTACAGATCGAGATGGTGAACGCCGGGGCCGAAGATCATCACAAAGGCTCCTGTCCCCTTTGTGATGGTGGGGGCGAGCTCGATGTTGCCGTGCTCGTTGAACGACATTCTAATGAGCGTCTCTACAGAATTTCATCCGGGCTGGCGGGTTTGGTTGTTTTGGGGATGCCGAGTTTGGATGACGCGAAATCGTCAACATTGTCCTTAATTCCGTCTTTGGTGTAGACAGTGACCATATAGGTGCTGTGTCCGAATTCGCCCTTGTCGCGTGTTGCCCAGGCATCCCAGTAGGCGGCCCCGTTTCGCCCTTTGATTTTTCCGACACGGCGGAGTTCTGTTCGCTTTAATTTCTGGTTGCTATAGATGGTTCGACCGGTCTCCTCGGTGAGCCCGCACTGTCCAAGCATCTTGTCGAGGACTTGGTTCATGTGGCGCTCATCGGTGTTTGGTGCGTAGTCGTAGGCGAGGGTGATGGAGTCGAGGGGCTGGTCGTCGATCAAATAATTCATCGTCTGAGGTTCAAGGCAGAAATAGGGGGAGCATCCGTCGACCTTGCCGAGCAACGGTAACTTGGACTGCCAACTTCCGGTGGGAATTGCATATTCGTAGAACACGCCACGGCAGACAAAGGAGAGCGAGGTGGCACGCGAGCCGGCGTCGATCATCCCGCAAAGATCGAAGGGCGAGGCGATACCAAAAGAAAAGGGCGTGATGACGATAAGGAAGAGCATCACGATGGGTATGGCGAGAATGGCGATGACGTTACGACCGGTGGAATGAGACGGCTTCACATGCGCTCCTCGAGACAAAGATCTGTTGAGGATAGGCAGAAATGGATATGTTCAGAGAACAATTCAAGTTTAATCTCATGGCGCGAGATGGTCGACCGTTAGCGTCGAAAACCACCACAAAGGTGCCTGTCCCCTTTGTGGTGGTGGGGAGTGGACGGCTTCTTTTGGTGATAGTGTTAGCTGGAGGTATCATTAGGGCACATGGCGCGGGTTTGCATTGTGGGGTGTTTTGCCGTGAGCCGTTCTGCCCGTATTGGATTGATTGTCTTGGCGCTTGCGATCGCTGTGGTTGGCGCGGGCGCTGTCGGTATGGCATTTCTACCTGCTGCGGTGACGGAGCCGGTGGTCAAGCCTGTGACTCAATCTGTCGAACTTCTGACCGGCGACGACAAGCCCGAGGCCATTACCTTTGATTTTGATGAGCAGCCGGCTGTGCTGGGTATTAGCAATTATCCGCGTATTCAGCTTGGGGCCATGCGCTATACCACGGATACAAGCCTGATCGATAGGGCGTCCGAGCTACTCAAGGGCAAAACATTTAAGCGTTGGTACGGATATGCGTCCTATCGGGCAAAAGCGAACGACATGGTTGGCGGATGCCACTCTTCCATCGAGCTGGACACTGCAAACGGCGCAAAGTTATGTGATGTCTCGTACGATCCGGGCTACGAGGGCAATGAGGGTCCGGGCATCTACATCATGGACGGCGATGTCGCCTATGTCATGGAGGGCGACCAGACCGAGCTCAACGATTTTATGGGCCAGTGTATCCAAGATGCCTATAAACAGACCTGCTTGCCCGACCCGCAGACTGCACGCGATAGTGGGTCTGCCCGTACATGGCTGTTCGAGGATGAGATGCCCTGGACCGTCGAATCGGGAAGTACGGGTTCGGCGAAGGAGTAGAGACCTCGACCACCACAAAGGTGCCTGCCCTCTTTGTGGTGGTTTTCGGTCTGTCTCGATCTGTAACATCTAGAGCCATAAACAGCCGCTAGATGTTACAGATTGAGATAGTAAGGGGACGAGGCCGTAGCGGGTGAGCGCACCTGCTCCCTATCTTTCAATCACTCAGAAAATCTTATATATAGAGACTTAGATTTATGTATAAGATCGCGCAAAGCTGGCAACAATACTTCTCGAACAACGTGAAGCCGCCCCGTAGGGCGGCCGCCCCAAGAGAGGTGATTCCATGAGAATCGATAAGCTAGCAATGACGTCGCGCGAGGCGCTGCAGACCGCCATGAGCACGGCTGCCGATGCGCAGGCCGGCGCGGTGGAGCCGATCCACCTGCTGTCTGCCCTGCTCGGTGCCGGCGAGCGCAATATCTCCGTGATTATCGAGCGCATCGGTGCCGACCCAGCTCAGCTCGCACGTTCCACACAGGATGCCATCGACCACGCGCCCAAGGTTTCGGGCGAGGGTCAGCAGATGGGTCTTTCCAATGAGCTTGTCCGCGTCATCGAGAAGGCCGAGAAAAAGGCCACCAAGATGGGCGACAGCTTTGTGGTGACCGAGCATCTGCTGATGGCACTTGCCGAGGACAAGGGCGAGGCGGGCCGCGTTCTGCGCGACGCAGGCGTCACCAAGGAGCGCATCGAGCAGGTCTACGAGGAGCTGCGTGGCGATGACCGCGTGACGTCTGCCGAGGACAAGACCCAGTTTGAGGCGCTGGAGCAGTACGGACGCAACATCTGCGATCTTGCCCGCGCCGGCAAGCTCGACCCTGTCATCGGCCGTACCGACGAGATTCGTCGCACCATTCAGGTCCTGTCCCGCCGCACCAAGAACAACCCCGTGCTCATCGGCGAGCCGGGCGTCGGCAAGACGGCCATCGTCGAGGGCATCGCCCAGCGTATCGTGGCCGGCGACGTGCCGAGCACCCTGCGCGACCGCGACCTCATCGAGCTCGACATGAGCGCGCTGGTCGCCGGCGCCAAGTACCGTGGTGAGTTCGAGGACCGCTTGAAGGCCGTGCTCAAGGAAGTGCAAAAATCGGAAGGCAAGGTCATCCTGTTCATCGATGAGCTCCACACCATCGTGGGCGCTGGTGCCACCGAGGGCTCCATGGACGCCGGCAACATCCTCAAGCCTGCGCTCGCCCGTGGCGACCTGCATGCGATCGGCGCGACCACGCTCGACGAATACCGCAAGTACATCGAGAAGGACGCGGCGCTCGCCCGTCGTTTCCAGACCGTGATGGTCAGCGAGCCCACCGTCGAGGACACCATCTCGATCCTGCGTGGTCTCAAGGAGAAGTACGAGATCTTCCACGGCGTGCACATCACCGATAGCGCGCTCGTGGCAGCTGCCGACCTCTCCGATCGCTACATCGCCGACCGTTTCCTGCCCGACAAGGCCATCGACCTGGTCGATGAGGCGGCAAGCCGCCTGCGCATGGAGCTCGACAGCATGCCGGTCGAGATCGATGCCACCACGCGTCAGCTCACCCAGCTGCAGATCGAGGAGCAGGCACTCATGAAGGAGACCGACGACGCTTCCAAGGAGCGTCTGGAGGCCTTGCGCCAGGAGATTGCCGAGGTTCAGGAAAAGCTCAACGTGCAAAAGGCCGGCTGGCTCAACCAGAAGAACGCCATCGACCACGTGCAGGAGCTCAAGGGCCAGCTCGATGAGGCCAAGAGCGAAGAGGAGCGCGCGACGCGCAATGGCGACCTGGGCCGTGCGTCCGAGCTGCGCTACTCCGTGATCCCGGGCTTGCAGCAGCAGATTCAGGATTCCGAGGCCGCGCTCGAGGCGCAAAAGCAGCAGGACGGCGAGGGCCTGAACGAGCAGGTGACCTCCGATGAGATCGCCGAGGTCGTGAGCGCTTGGACCGGTGTGCCCGTCTCCAAGATGATGCAGGGCGAGCTCGACAAGCTGAAGGGCCTGGAGGGCGAGCTGCATAAGCGCGTCATCGGCCAGGACGAGGCCGTCTCCGCTGTGGCCGCGGCCGTGCGTCGCAGCCGTGCGGGTCTCTCCGATCCGGACAAGCCCATCGGCAGCTTCTTCTTCCTGGGCCCCACCGGCGTGGGCAAGACCGAGCTCGCCAAGGCGCTGGCCGAGTGCCTGTTCGATGACGAGCGTGCGCTCGTGCGTATCGACATGTCTGAGTACATGGAGAAGTTCAGCGTCCAGCGTCTGATCGGTGCGCCTCCGGGATACGTGGGCTACGACGAGGGCGGCCAGCTCACCGAGGCCGTGCGCCGTCGTCCGTACTCCGTGATCTTGCTCGACGAGATGGAGAAGGCCCATCCGGATGTTTTCAACGTGCTGCTGCAGGTGCTTGACGACGGCCGTCTGACTGACGGTCAGGGTCGCCAGGTGTCCTTCAAGAACACGATCATCATCATGACGTCTAACGTGGGTTCCAAGGCCATCGCCGAGCTTTCCGGCAAGGACGAGGAGGAGATGCGCCATCAGGTCAACGCGGCCATGGCTCAGACCTTCCGCCCCGAGTTCCTCAACCGTATCGACGATATCGTGGTGTTCCATCCGCTCGGCATGGCGCAGATCGAGAAGATCGTCGACATCCAGCTCGCCGACGTCCGCGCGCGTCTGGCCAAGGAGCGCATGACGCTTGCCATCACCCCGGCGGCCAAGCAGATGCTCGCCGTGGGCGGCCTGGACCCGGTCTTTGGCGCCCGTCCGCTCAAGCGTCTGGTTCAGCGCGAGGTCGTGGATGCCATCGCCGCCGCTATCATCGACGGCACGGTGCGCGAGGGCGATCAGGTGACGGTCGATGTCGACAAGGACGGCGGCTTTACCGTCGTGTGCGACAACACGCCGGCGGCCACCTACGAGGTCCCCGACGCCGAGTAGATTTTGGGCAATGCCTTAAAATCTGCCAGTCGTCTCTAAACGCCAAGGGCGGTGGATCCAATCGGGTCCGCCGCCCTTTTTCGTGCGACAATCGATGATGTTGAGCGGATGCGATGCAAGGAGCTATGCAGATGAAAGACGAGAACAAGACGAACGCACCGGCGGCTGAGATAGCGTCCGCCGCACCAAAGCCCGCGCCGAAACCGGCACCCAAGCCGCGCGACCCCTACATCCGTGCCGAGAACGAGGACGATGACGGCTACGATCCCTACAGCGACCGACGCCCCGAGCGCGAGCCGATGTTCGAAGCCGATCCGTGGCGCTGAGTGCCACCCAAAAGGCCACCAATAAGTTGCGGTGAAATAGGGATTGTTTTGCGGTTTGACCAGCAAAAACAGTCCCTATTTCACCGCAACTGCGTTAGGGATTTTTCTACAGGGGGAGGGTAGTCAAAAAAGCCCCGTCCCAAATCGACTGTCCAGGGAGTCGCATTCGAGCTTGGTTGTCCTCTCAGCCACTCGACATCCTTCGGGGCAGTAATAGTGAAAAACTTGCTTAAGTGTTAATCAAGTCAGACATAATCTTGCTCTCTAATTAATCAAGAATCGCTATAATTTTGATTAGATAGAGAGCAAGATTGGAGAATCATGGCATTCAACGACTTGATCGCCCAGAAAATAAAGGACTTTGAACAGCAGGGGGTTCCGCAGGTCTTTGAGCGAGACCTTGATCTAGGAAACCCACAGGAGCCAAAGCGCGACAACATCGTAAATGTGGTTGTGGGAGCCCGCCGTTGTGGAAAGACGTATCGCCTGTATCAGGAGATGCGGCGGCTTCAGAGCCGGGGCGTCGAGCTTGACCGGATGCTTTACTTCAATTTTGAGGATGAGCGCTTGCGCCCGTATGAGCCATCGCTGCTGGCGGACGTGCTCGACACGTTCTATGCGCTGTATCCTGTTGCTCGAACCGAGGGCGCTTACATTTTCTTTGACGAGATCCAGGAAATTCCCGAATGGGGTGCGTTTCTGCGGCGTGTAGTCGATACGGAGAAAGCGACCGTCTATGTGACGGGATCTTCTTCCAAGATGCTGTCCTCAGAACTTAAGAGCGAGTTCAGGGGTCGTTCTCTTGTGCGAGAGCTTTTTCCGTTGAGTTTTTCGGAATACGTTCGATATAAGACGGGGAGCGTTCCCGAGCCAGATGCGACCTTTTCCCCGAGCGATGCAGCGCTGCTTCGACATCATCTGATCGGATATCTTGAACGAGGGGGATTCATCGCGACGCTTGAGCAGACGCCTGCAGACGCGATTCAGCTGCTACAGGAATATGCTTCGCGAACGGTCGCCATGGACGTCGTTGAACGTTACGACGTCAAGAACCCTCGCCTGGCATCGCTGTTCTTGACGCGGTGTATGGCATCTTCGGGACGAGAGCTGTCAGTGAACAAAGTGTACAACGAGTTCAAGAGCAGACAGATACCCGTCAGTCGTAATTCGCTCAGCGATTTACTTGAGTATTATGAGGACGCCTACCTGTTATTTTCTGTGCCGGAGTTCACGCGTTCACTGGCAAATAACATGCGGTCTGCGTCTAAGGTCTACGCTGTCGATCCTGCGATGTTTGGAGCATTCTCTCCCGCATCGGCATTGGACCAGGGCCAGAGGCTCGAGACCGCAGTGTTCAATGCGCTAAGAAGAAGGACTCCCGCGGTGAGGACCGGCTCGGTCTGCCGCCTGCTAATCAAAGAGAAGAGCAAAAGCCATGAGGTGGACTTTGTGGCTGGGGATGCGCTTCTCATGCGGGCTTATAGCCTGATTCAGGTGAGTGCGGATATGGCAAGTGAGAAAACGCGCGAGCGCGAAATTGCCGCGCTTGATGCCTCGATGGCCCAGTTTGATCTTGGCGAGTCGGCAATCGTTACCATGGATGAACAGACCGATATTCCATGCGAGCACGGTGTGGTACACGTTATGCCCGCATGGAAGTGGCTCCTTGCCTAATCATCTATGGGCCTGTGGGGTCAGGACCTCCTGGCTCCTTCATCACGGTTGGGGAGCACCTTGCTGCGCCAGGCTAGTCCTGGGCTTTGATACTCGGCAGCAGGATCTGCGCGAGGTAGTCGGTCTCGAGTTTGGTGGCGGCGTCTGCGTTGCCGTCTTTGCCAATCAGGTCGTTCTTGATCTGGCTATACGTATAGCGGTTGCCGGTCGTCAGCTCGACAAGCTCAATGGCCGTGTCCATGGGGTAGGTCGACACGGGATTCTGGGTGCGCCCGTTGATAGTCTGGGGCACCACGTACGGATAGACGGGGCCGCTGGCATAGACGGTATAACCGTTGCCCAGGCTGACCGTGCCCAAAACCGTATCGCCGTCATCGGGCGTAAAGGTCTCGCCCTCGCGCACCGCGACGAGCGTCACGAGCGGCGTATTGGTGTCGTCGTCCAGATAGATGCATAGCGTGCTTCCGTTTTGCCAAGTTGCGACCTTGCCGTACCACTCGACGGGAATATCGAGCTGGTAGAGGTCGGTTGCCTTGTGGCGAGCGTCAGCATCACGGGACGCCTGTGCCTTTTGCGCGCTCACGGCATTGACGGCGGCGTCGCGCCGCGCGGTTGCTGCCTGCTGGAGCACTTTGGCAGCCGCGGCGGAGCTCGCACCGCCCTCCTCGGCATACTTGGCGGCGGCATCGATCTGGTCGTCAGTCACCGTGTCGGCCGAAGGCACCTTGAACTTAAAGGTAGCTTGGGCACTTAAATCCTGTCCATCGCTCTTAACGGTGACCTGCGTCTTGGTGGTCGGGACGGTATAGATGGTGCCGTCGGCCGCGATGGGGGAGGCAGCGATGGAGAGCGTGTAATCGCCGGGCAGTAGTTTGATGCCGCGGCCGTGCTCGTCAACATAGAGCGTTTCGCTCACG
>URMR01000063.1 GCA_900548935.1 uncultured Collinsella sp. | reverse complement strand
TTGCCCTTAACGGCAGAAGCGGCACCCGCCGCATGATTTGCCAGGGCGCCGACCGACGACAGCGGAGTAGAACCCTTTTTACCCGATTGCGGTTTTGCGGAAGCCGGCACCGGCGTCAGCGAGCGCGGCTTCGATGCACTCAGCGTGCGACCGGGACGCGTCGCCTTTGCCCCCAACGATGGCTTGGGCGACGCTATGGGACGAGAAGGCTTGGCGCCCAGCGCCGATTTGGGCGTCACCGAGGGACGCGCCACCGGACGAGTAACCTTTTTGGCCGTGGAGCGTCCGCCAAGCTGCGGGCCGGCAGCCGGACGCTTGGCAGGCCGCACGTATCCAGCAGACTTAGAAGACATGACGGATTTACGTTGAGGCTGAGACGGTGCGCCGGAACGCCCTCCGGCGCGGCGGAAGGTTGGTTTCGATGCTCTAGAAGCCGAGGAATTTAACTTCCGGTCTGAGCTCGATGCCATACGCCTCCCTCACCTTTCCGTGCACATGCCTGATAACCGCGGCCACATCATCGGCCGAGGCGGTTCCGTTATTAACGATAAAATTAGCGTGTACGGGCGAAACTTCCGCGCCGCCAATCGAAAAACCCTTTAATCCACAATCCTCGATAAGCTTGCCCACACTCGCATCGGGCGGGTTACGAAAGACCGACCCGCAGGATGCGCGGCCCATGGGCTGTGTGCGCTTGCGCCGAGTCAGGTACCGCTCCATACGCTCACGGATATCGGCCTTGGGCGCGGGTTTGAGCTTGAGCACGCACTCCAAAATGATCTCGTTGCGTGGCAAACTGCATTCACGGTAGCCCCAGGCGATCTCCGAGCCCGCATAATGCTTGATGCCGGAGCCTGGGTCAAATGTAACGACATCTTCGACCAGCGAGCCAATCCACTCGGTCCGTGTGCCGGCATTCATAGATATCGCACCGCCGACCGAACCAGGGATGCCAACGGCAAACTCAAGGCCCGAAAGGCTGCGCGACAGCGCGTCGTTGACCAGGCGAGCGAACATCACGCCCGCACCGACCGTCAGTGTACAACCGTCATCGGCGACAACCGTACGTTGGAACTCGCGCCCCAACGAAATAACGGCGCCGCGATAGCCTGCATCGGCAACAAGCAGATTAGATCCCTTGCCGATAATGACCCACGGCACCTGCTCACGATCGAGCACCGCCACGGTGCGACGCAGGGCATGATAGCTGTGACACGTCACAAAGAGATCCGCCTTGCCGCCGATACGATAGCTCGTATGACGCGCAAGGCGCTCGTCCTCGATCACGTCCGTATCGATCATGCCCGAAAGCGCCATGACGGCGTTAAACAGACCCATGGGGTTTAAGCGTCTTTCTTGGCAGTCAGATACTCGATGAACTCGGGGCCGACCGTCGTGACGTCGCCGGCGCCCATGGTAAGCAGCAAATCGCCCTCGCCCACCATCTTCTCGAGCTCCTCGTTGAGCTCAAGACGACTCGAGCAGTACACGACCTCCTTACCGGGGTGCTTGGCGCGCACGGTATCGGCGAGCATCTTGGACGTGACGCCCGGGATGGGCATCTCGCCGGCAGAGAACACATCGATCAACAGCAGCTTGTCGGCATTGGCGAAGGCATCGGCAAAGTCATCGCACAGTGCCTGCAGACGCGAGTAGCGGTGCGGCTGAAACACGACGTCGACATGCTTGTAGCCAAGCGACGAAGCGGCGGCGAGGGTTGCCTTGACCTCGGTGGGGTGATGGCCGTAGTCATCGACCACGGTAATACCATCGATATCGCCCACATGGGTAAAGCGGCGACGGACGCCCTCAAAGCTCGAAAGCGCCTTTGCGGCAGCGTCGATATCGAGCTCCAGAACATGAGCGACCGTAAGAACCGCCGTGGCGTTGAGCATATTGTGGCGGCCAGGGTTGCTCTTAATCTCGACGGCGTGCTCGGTGCCGTCCTCAAAGCGGACGACAAAGTCACTCTGGATGCCTTGGACGTCCGGGTGCATGCAGACGATGTCGTTGCTCTCGGCAAAGCCGTAGGAAAGCACGTGACGGCCCGTCGACTTGGCGAGCTCGACCAGATGCGGGTCCTCGCCACAGACGATGACCGTGCCGTCCTCGCCCACCAGACTCATAAACTTGGCGAAGGTGGCCTCGATCTCCTCGATACCCGAGTAGTGATCGAGATGGTCGGCCTCGACGTTGGTCACGATGACCACATTGGGGTTAAGGAACAGGAAGGAGCTGTCGGACTCATCCGCCTCGGCGACAAAATAGTCGCCCGAGCCGTTCTTGCCGTTGGTGTCGTAGCCCTCGACAATGCCACCGATCAGGAAGCTGGGGTCCAGACCCATGCGGTCGAGCATGGTGGCGCACATCGAAGAGGTCGTGGTCTTGCCGTGAGTACCGGCGACGGCGACGGTGGTGTAGCCGTGGCCCAGAGCCGAGAGCATCTTGGCGCGAGGCCACACGGGAATACCCAGCTCGCGCGCGCGGACGAGCTCGGTATTGGACTCGGGAATAGCGGTAGAGACCACGACGACATCGGGCTTGACCTCGTCGATGGTGGCAGCCTCATGGCCCACATGCACCTTCACGCCGGCGCGGGTAAGCTGGCGAATATAGCGCGACGTCTTAAGGTCGGAGCCGGTAACGACATAGCCGCGCTCGTGAAGGACGAGGGCGATGCCGCTCATGCCGGCGCCACCGATACCGATAAAATGGGCGCTCTTGAAATCGGGCGCGGAGGTTGCAGTCTGGGAATCAGCCATGTGCTCGTGTACTCCTTGCGTAAACACTGCCTGTAACCCGTTAACTGTACCGCACCTACCGCATCAGCGCGAGGGCGACCGACGATATCCCGTCTAACTAACGCAATCCTTCTACCGCGTCTGCCAAAAGGACGGCAGCGCGGTCCTGGGCCAAACCGCGAGCCGCCTGGCGCATGGCATCGCGCGCCTGCGCATCATCGATAAGATGCAGCAGCTCATCGGCAAACGCCCGGGTGTCGATATCGGCATCGGCGCAGAGCACACCGGCACCGGCATCGACCAAATAGCGGGCATTGGTGGTCTGATGATCGGCCGTCGCATGCGGATACGGCACCAGCACCGAAGGAACGGCAAGAGCGGCGATCTCGGCAACGCTCGAAGCGCCCGAGCGCGAGAGGACCAAATCGGCCGCGGCCAGCATATCGCCCATATTGTCGATGTAGGGCTGGACGCGATACCGCTTCGCCTCCTCGGGCGTCAGGGCAAGAGCGCGCTCGGTGTCCTCAAAGCCATCGGCGCCCGTCGAATGCAAAACATAGAGATTATCGCGCGAGAGCAACTCGTTTTTGAGCGAAGCCACACGCTCATTAAGATGTTGAGCACCAAGTGAGCCGCCAAACACCAGCAGGAGCGTGGCGTCCTCGGGCACATCGAGAGCCCTGCGGCCGCGAACCCGATCTCCCTTGATCACAGAACGGCGCACGGGGTTGCCGGTCATGAGCACATGGTCAGAATTGCCCTCGCGCTCAAACACAGAACGCGCTGCAGGCACCGAAATGCAAACACGGGCGGCATGCGAACTCATCATCTTGTTAGCAAGGCCCGGGACGGAATTCTGTTCGTGCAGCAGATACGGAATGCCAGCGTCCTTGCACCAGCCCAGAAGCGGGACCTCGACATAGGCGCCAAAACCTATGGCGACATCGGGCTTGCAGGCTTTGGAAAAATGGCTGCCGAGCGCGCGCTTCGCCTTATAGACACGCCACAGCGAGCTCAATGCCGTCCAAGGGCGAGAGCGGTCGAAGCCCGTAACCATAATCGGCACAAAATCGAACCCCGCCTCGGGAACCAGACGACCCTCGAGCTTATGCGACTGGCCCACAAACACAACGTGGTGGCCACGGTCACGCAGTTCCTCGGCCAAGGCGAGTGCGGGGTTGATATGTCCCGCCGTGCCGCCGGCTGCGATAGCAACGGTCATCTTATCGGTCATGGTAGTCCCTTCGTACGCGCGGTCCCTGGTCGTCGGTGCGCAAGCGCGCCGACGGGTCCGAATTCAGGTCGATTCGATTATATCCGCCGCCCGTATTGCGCGGCGTCGGTCGTTGCGGGCGACCCTGTGTCGCCGAGCGTGGCCGGGGACGGGCATCCGACTCCGAAGCAAAACCGTTCAAGACGGTAAAACCGCCACGCGACGAACGCTCCCCACGCACATGGGGAACCCCGGCGGTACTTTCGTCCATAACGGCAAAACTATCGCGGCGACAATCATATTCATCGCGTCGAGCGCTTTCGTGCGAGACGCGCAAAATAAGCCCGGCGAGCATGAGCGACACGATAATCGAAGAGCCGCCATAACTGATAAACGGTAGCGGCTTGCCCGTCATGGGAAACACGTTGAGAATACCCAGCGCGTTGATCAAAAACTGCACCGCGAGGATAACCGCAGAGCCCGAAGCCATGAGCGCCCCGCGACGATCGGTAGCCTGCTCGGCGATTCGAAACGCCGAGTAGATCAGCATCGCAAACACCAAGAAAAACAGTAGCGTCCCCAAAAAGCCAACCTCCTCGCCAATGATGGCCAGGATGTAGTCGTTGTGTGCCTCGGGCAAATACGAGTACTTCATGGTTGAGTTGCCGATACCGCGGCCGCACAGTCCGCCCGAAGCAAACGCCATAATGGCGAGCGTTGCCTGGTAGCCGTCTCCATATTCATCTGCCCAAGGGTTCAAGAGAACCTGAATGCGCACCATGCGGTACGGCTCGGCGACAAGAGCGATCACGATGATGACGGCACCAGCAAGAATCGCACCGATAATGAATTTTGGGTCAAGGCCGGCAAAGAGCGCCATGCACATAATCGTCAACAGAATAATCAGGATGGTGCCAAAGTCGGGCTGAATAAAAATCAAGAAGATCGAAGGGCCCAAATAGAGACCCATGTTCTTAAGGAACTCATTGATGTTGCCACCGGGCGAAAACACACGGTCGAGCATAATGGCCGAATAGGCAATAGCAAACGGCTTGAGAAACTCCGATGGCTGAAACTGAATGCCGGCAATGCTCAGCCAACGCGTAGCGCCACGGCTGCCGCTACCAACAAGGAACACCGCAAGCAGCAAGATCATCATAGCGATAAGAGCAAGTTTAAGCGCCCCTTCGCCAAACCAGCTGTCAGGTGCAACGCGCGCGATGAACTCGAGGGCGGCAACACCGACGACAGTGAACATAAACTGTCGAAACAAAAAGTAGGTCGCGGAGCCGTTCTCATGAAGTGCCTCGACTGAAGAAGCCGAGTACACCATAAGCAGGCCAAAACAGACCAGCGAGAACAGACAGGTCAAAAAGACCAAGCGGGGTCGCATGATGCGCGCGGGGACGCCGGCGATATAACGCTCACCGATGCCCTGCGTGCCACGACCGGCACGCGGCGTGCTGCGCTGCGAGGAAGCACGGTCCGAGTCGGGCCTCCTCATGTTCTGTCGGGGGCTCTCCTCTCTCACCGGCAACCCCTATTCCATTTGCGATTTCGCCGCAGCGGCAAGCTGGGCCACATAGTCCTTAAACACGCGGCCGCGCTCCTCGTAGCCCGAGAACTCATCAAACGAAGAGCAGGCGGGCGACAGTAAGATCACATCGCCGCGGCTCGAGAGCGAACGGGCAACGTCCACGGCATCGCGCAGGTCGTCGGCCTGGGCGATATCGACATCGCCGTCGACATCCGCTTCGTCCATAGCGGCGGTAAAGCGTTCGCGTGCGTCACCAAAGCAGACCACCGAGCGAACGTTATCCATCACAACGCGGGCAAAGGACTCAAGTGGCGTACCCTTATCGTGACCGCCGAGCAGCAAAATAACATCGTCATCGGGAAACGCCGTCAGGGCCTTTTCGACCGCATCGGTGTTCGTTGCCTTGGAATCGTTGACGTAGCGCACGCCATCGATCTCGCCACAGGGCTCAACGCGGTGCTCCAGCGGCTGGAACGAGGCCAGGCCGCGACACACACCGTCGATATCGGCGCCAACAGTCAGAGCCGCCGTAGCAGCACACAGGGCATTGATTACATTGTGATGGCCCGAAATCTTAAGTTCGGACGTATCGACGAGCGGGGTCTCGACACCCTTCAAGCGAACGATCATCTTGCCATCGCGCACAAATGCGGCGTCCTCGCCCGTAGGCTCGTCAAAAGCAACCTTGCAGATGCGACGGCCCGGAACATAGATATACTCATCGAACTCGTGAATGCCGGCATCCTCGACATCGACAATCACCAGGTCATCGTCGACCATATTCTCGAAGAGCTTAATCTTGGCGAGTGCATAGTTCTTATGGCTCTTATGCCAGCCCAAATGGTCGGGGGTAATGTTGAGCAGCACCGCCACACGGGGGTGAAGCTCCTGGGTCGTTGCGATCTGATAGCTCGAAAGCTCCGCCACAAACCACTCGTTATGCGCGCGGTCATCGATTTCGTTCACCGGCGGCTCACCGATGTTGCCGACAGCAACGCTCGCCTCGCCCGCCGCCTTAAGCAGATAGTCGGTCAGCGACGTGGTAGTCGTCTTGCCGTTGGTGCCCGTAATGGCAATCCAATTTTGGGGAGACAGGCGGTAGGCAAACTCGGGCTCACCCATAATCTGGGCAGTGTGATCGCGGCCAGCCTTAAAGAATGCCGAGAACTCCGAGATGCCCGGACACGTCACGCATACATCAAACGCGCCCTCGACCTGCTCGGTTCCGTAGACAAACGATGCCCCGTGCGCCTCGAGCGAGCGCGTTGCATCGTTGGGCTCGGATGTGCCGCCACCGTAAACGGTAACGGCACTCACGCGCTCGGGATGCGCAAGCGCCCAGCGAGCGACATCAAGACCAGACTTACCCTGGCCCAAAACGAGCAAGCTAAAGACATCAGCAAGAGGCATGAAAGACCACTATCCCAACTGGAAGAACAAAGCAAGGCCAACGGCACCAAAGGCCGCAGCGATAATCCAAAAACGGATGACGACCTTGGTCTCGGCCCAGCCCTTCTTTTCGAAATGATGGTGAATGGGCGCCATGAGAAAGACGCGCTTGTGCGTAAAGTGGAAATAGACGACCTGAATCATAACCGACAAGGTCTCGACGATAAACAGACCGCCGATGACGAGGGAAACGACCTCTGTGTTGGTGATGATGGAGGTGCAGGCAAAAGCAGCGCCCAGCGCCAGCGAGCCGGTATCACCCATAAAAATGCTCGCCGGATAGCAGTTGAACCACAGAAAGCCCAAGCAGGCACCGGCACATGCGGTGCAGAAGATGGACAGGTTCACATCGCCGTGTAAAAACGCCATGGCAGCCATGGCCAGCATAGCAATCATGGAGGTACCACCGGCAAGGCCGTCCAAGCCATCGGTGAGGTTTACGGCGTTGGAAAGGCCCGCGATCATCAGCCAGCAAAAGACAAGGTAGAGCCACGGGAAAGAGAGACCGCAAATGGTGGTCGAGAGCACACCAAGGTCGATTGTCAGGCCACCGGGGAAACGAATCTCGGGGGCAACGCCGCACCAGTTGACGGCAAGCACGGTAAAGGTAACGCAGATGATGGTAAGGCCAATCATCTTGGCGTGAGGCGTCAGGCCGAGCGAGCGGCCGTGCGTGACAGAAGTCAGGTCATCGATGAGACCAAGAACGCCGGTTGCCAGCGTGGCGAGCAGCACGAGCACGAGCTCGGTGGTGAGCTTGCCCATCAAAAGGCACGTCAGCGAAACGGCGACCAGGATGATGACGCCGCCCATGGTGGGCGTGCCTTGCTTAATCAGATGGCGCTTGGGGCCATCGGCGCGAACCTGCTGGCCGATACCCTCGACCTTCAGGAGCTTAATCCACCACGGCATGAGCAGCATCGCGATGATAGCGGCGATACCCAATCCCAAAAAGGCCTGGTACATAGGATACGAAGGATTGCCGAACATGGACTAGCACACACCTTCCACAAAGCGATCGAGCTCAACGAAGCGTGAGCCCTTGACCAGCACGACATCATGCTTCTCAAGTGCGCCACCCATACGGTCGAGCACCTGTTGATAGTCGGAGAACACCTGGATGCGGTCCTCATCCATACCCATCATGCGCGCGGCCTCGGCCATACGCTGGGCAAGCTCACCACCGACACATGCGAGCATATCGAGCTTCTTGGCCGCCGCATAGGCGCCCACCAGCTCATGCATGCGAGGGGCCTCGTCGCCCATCTCGCCCATCTCTCCTAGAACGGCCATGCGCGAACCCATGCACGAAAGCGAGCACAGCAGGTCGAGGCCCGCCGCCATCGATTCGGCGCTGGCGTTATATGAGTCGTCGATGACGCGGGCGCCGCTCTTGGCGCGCTTGATTTCCTGACGATGCCCGGTAATCGTGAGACCCCTAAAGGCGGCATCGATCTGCTCGGGCGTCACGCCAAGGCGATGGGCAACCGCCGCGGCCTTGACGGCATTGGGAACGGACTGCACGCCGGGAATGGCAAGCAGGGTGTCGATGGTCTCGCCCGAGCCAAAATCGAGCGTAAAGACCGGACGCCCCTCGTCGTCAATGCGAATGTCGCGCGCACGGACCTCATCGTCGTCCGAGACGCCCGCAAGCATCACGTCGACGCCCGCAGGCGCGGCAAAGGTGTCGCGGATGAACGGGGTAAAGTCGTCCTCGCCACCCAAAACCAGTAACGGGAGAAGGTCGCCGGCGGCGCACATGCCGCCAACAATCTCCGACTTGGCACGAGCAATATTCTCACGGGTGCCCAGGATACCGATATGGGAGGTACCGATCTTGGTCACGATGGAAAGGTTGGGATTGGCGGACTGAGACAGGCGTTCAATTTCATGGAAATGGTTCATGCCCATCTCGAGCACCAGAACCTCGGTGTCGGCAGGTGCCGCCAGTACCGTGAGCGGCATACCGATCAGGTTGTTGTAGTTGCCCTTGGTGGCCCAAACGCGATAGCGCTTGGCGAGCAACGCGGCGAGCACGTCCTTGGTCGTCGTCTTGCCGATAGAGCCGGTAATGCCAATCACCAGGCAGCCAAGCTCCAAACGATAAGCGTGAGCCAGGCGCAGCAAAAACTCCTCGGGGTCATCGGTATGCAGGATGGCGCAGCCCTTCTCTTGGGCCAGCGAAAGCAGCTCGGCATCGGGCTCGCGCGTCATAACGACGGCGCCGGCACCCGACTCGATAGCACAGGAAGCAAAGTCGTTGCCATCGACTTTTTCACCCGGGAAGGCAACGAATATCGTGCCCTCCTCAACCTGGCGTGAGTCGATAACGCAACCGCGGCATACCCGATCGGCTTCTCCCGTCACGGTTCGGGCCCCTGTTGCGGCCGCGAGGTTGTTGACGGCGATCTCTATCATTGCAGCTCCCCTGTAAACCTAATAATGCTATCGGCGTATTGTATCCCAGCGCTACCTATGCGTGGTGCAGGGCGTGTGAACACCCCGGATTAACCGACTGGCCACTTCGTAGATTGTAACCCCCTACTTGGTGCGCGGGATACCCAACACATCGAGCGCGTTGGCCATAATGGACTGGAACGGCACCGCGGCGGCATGCGAGCTAGCTGGGGTTCCGTCGAGGGTGATGTAGCACAGAACCTTGGGCGACTGCGCCGGGGCAAATCCCATAAAGGACGACATGTAATTATCTTTGAGGTAGCCGCCGTTCTCATCGGCGCGCTCGGCCGTACCGGTCTTGCCCGCCACGCGGTAACCGGCGACATAGCCGTTTTTGCCGCTTTCG
>URMR01000062.1 GCA_900548935.1 uncultured Collinsella sp. | reverse complement strand
AAGGTGTTCCAGTCGGACTTGCCGGGCTGGAAGAACAGCGGCTGCATCTCGTGGACCAGGGCGCCGGTCGTGGCACGAGCGTCTTCGCGCTCGTCCTTGACGATCTCGTAGTCGGTGCCCTCGGCAAGCGGAGCCACGAAGTAATCGCGGCCCTGGACATAGCGCGACCACTGGTGCATACCGGCCTCGCTAATCTCCTCGCCGTAGGTCTTGGCGACGTTGAACTTGCCGTCGGTGTACTCGGCAAAGCCCTTCTCCTTAGGCATGGACTCGATGCCCTCGGAGTAGAGGCAGTTCTCGGTGTCGTCGAGGTCGACGTCATAGGTGAGGTTGCCGATGTTGGGGTTGAGCGAGGCGATGTTGTCGGTGAGCCTCATGGCGATCCACTGATGGCCGGAAAGTGCGGCAAACAGCCAGGTCTCGTTGTTGTCGGCAATGATGATCTGGTCGTTGGAGCAGACGCCCTGCTTGTCAATCAGGCTGCCAAGGAGCTCGACACCCTCGCGGGCCGTGGCGCTCTCGCCCAGAATGACGCTGGCGTAGTTGTACTCGCCGATGCCGGTCTCCTCGGTGACGGGGTCGGCTTCCTCTGCCTTCTCGTTATAGGAGGTGCTCAGCGTGGCAGAGCAGGAAACGCCCTTTTCGTTGATGCCAGCCTCGGAATATGCGTCGTAACGATCTTCCCACTGAGAGGGGTTGTCGCGAACGAAAGTGTAGCGGTAGGTTGCGCCCTTGGACTTGTATTCAAAGCCAGACTCGAGCGAGGTGTACTTGCTGCCGTCCTTGTGTGCGGGCTCGATGCCAAAGTGCTTGATGTAACGCGGGCCGAAGTCCTCGGAACGGCCGTAGTACGTGTTGCCGTCTGCCGTGAGCTGGCTGCCCATGTAGATCTGGGTGCAAGCGAGCGCCGAAGTCGGCATGGCCATAATGGCCGCTGCTCCAAATGCAAGGCCGCAGCCGAGCTTCTTGAGCGTGTTGACAGGATGAGTAAACCTCATGATCCCTCCCAACTGTTGAAACCCCGCGAAACCGTACGGAGTTTCAGCTAATAAATACATCTACTAGCCTAAAGGAAGTGTAAAGAGTATTCATTCGACAACAGCTTTTACTCGATGAGCGTGAAGAAATATACGATAAGCGGATAATAATACTCATTTTGTGGCTTTAGTTAAATAAAGACACCCTGCATTTACTGTAGCTAAATAAAGCATCAGACAATGCTCAAAAATAAACCTCTCCCGCTGTTTGGGATTTGCATAAACAACGGGAGAGTCGATAACTGGATGAATATCATACCAATGTGGATTTACTTCTTTCGGCGGTGAATCACATTGATGGCATAGCCGACGAGCATAGCCAAGACGATGACGATAAAGCCAATCAGGGGATTGTCGTTCATGGGGTCCTCCTATTTTCCGAGCGGTGAGAATTCGTCGACGATGAGGTCGAGACATTGCGGAAGCGCGCGGGCGCCAAAGACGCCGGAGTTGCTGGAGATGATCTCGCCATCGAACTGCATGCCTAGCGATGGCGTGCAAGTAATCTTGGCTTCCTTGGTCTGGATGATCTTAAACTGCGGACGGCCGAGCACTTTGCCGGCGGGATCGAGCGCGGCGGTGATTACCGTGGGGAGCAGCTGCACCGTGCGTACGGGCTCAATAACGACGATGTCGACCATGCCGTCGTCCATACGACAGTTGGGGAACAGGTTGATGTCGTTTTGGATGACCGAGGTATTGCCTGCCATGCAGCAGATGCCGTCGAGCTCCTCGACAATGCCGTCGTGCTCAATGGCAAAGTGCGCCACCGTAGGGTTGGGCGTGGCGAGCGCGGAGAGGAAGTAGGCGATCTCGCCAATGTCGTTTTTAGTGGGAGCGGCCTTCATCATGATCTCGGCATCGAAGCCCGAGCCGGCGATGATGATGAAGCCGTGGCGCTTCTCGTTGCCGTTCTCATCGAGCCAAAAGAGCTCGCCCATGTCTACTTTGACCGTGCGGCCGGCGCGGCAAGCCTTGGCAAGCGCCGCTGCCTCGGGGGCATTACCGATGTTGTTAAAGAACAGGCAGGCCGTGCCGGAGGGGAAGACGAGCGTGGGGACGCCGCACCCGCGCATCTGGTCGAGCACGTTGGAAACGGTGCCGTCGCCGCCCGAAACGACCACGCGATCGAACTCGCGAACGTCCGCTACTGCGTCCTCGGGCTCCATGCCATCGCCGATAAAGCGCATCACGACCTCGTCGCCGCCCTGCGCGAGGGCGTGCGTGAATGCGTAGATTTCATCTGAGCTAGGGCCCGATGCCGGGTTGTGGATGATAAGGCAGCGCATACTTACGTTCCCGTTCTGTGACTAACCGAGTATAGTTGTAGAGCAATGCCGATATCCTACCCGTGTTTTTCGGGCCTAACCTTATTTGATGGGTTGATATGTACATTTCCACACATCAGGCTCTGGTCGACTTTTGCCAGCGCGCCCGTGAGTTCGACGCGATTGCCGTCGATACCGAGTTTTTGCGCGAGCGCACATTCCATCCGCGCCTATGCTTGGTTCAGATTGCCACCCCTGCCGAGAGCGTCGCGGTCGACCCTCTGGTAATCGACGACCTATCGCCGCTGGCCGAGCTTATGGCCGATGAGAGCGTGACCAAGGTCTTCCACGCGTGCTCGCAGGATATGGAGGTCATGCTCCATACCGTAGGCGTGCTACCGCGTCCGATTTTTGACACGCAGGTCGCCGCCGCCTTTTTGGGCGAGCGCCAGCAGATTTCGTATGGCGCGCTTGTTCAGACGTTCTGCGGCGTATCGCTGCCCAAGACCGAGTCGCTGACCGACTGGTCGCGCCGCCCGCTGACCGACAAGCAGATTGAGTACGCGATCGATGACGTCAAGTATCTGATCGTTGCCTATACCGAGATGATGAGCCGTCTGCGCGAGCTGGGCCGCGTGGATTGGGTGCTCGACGAGTTGCGTCCTCTGGCCGACGAGTCGCACTACCGCGCCGACCGCCACGAAGCGTTCCGCAAGGTCAAGCGCATCAACTCGTGCAGCCGCCATCAGCTGGGCATTGCGCGCGAGCTTGCTGCCTGGCGTGAGGACCGCGCTGAGCGGCGCAACATCCCGCGCAAGTGGGTTATGTCCGACGATACACTGCTGGCCCTGGTTAAGCGCAATCCCGTGCGTGTTGAGGAGTTCCGTAGCATCCGCGGCACCGACCAGCTGGGGGAGCGCGACGTGGACGGCGCGCTCATGGCCATCAAGCGCGGAGCGAGCTGTCCGCACGATCGCCTGCCGCTCTTGGTGCGCGGACATCGTCAGATTTCGCCGGAGCTGGAGAGCGTGACTGACCTTATGTATGCGCTTATTCGCCTGGTTGCCGAGCGCTCGGGCGTGGCGACCTCGGTCATTGCCTCGCGCGATGACCTGGCCGACTACATTGAGCATCCCGAGCAGAGCCGCCTGCGCGAAGGCTGGCGCTTTGAGCTTGTGGGCTCGCGTCTGGACGATCTGCTCTCGGGCAACATGGGGCTCACCGTGAAGGACGGTAAAATCGAATTGCTGTAGTCATGTGGTTACGCGGTTTTACCAAACCGCGTAACAGCTCGACGCTGCAAACGGCCGAGAGCGGCAATCTGACGTTCAATCGTCGCTCGCGTACCAAAGTACGCGTCGCTTCTCTTTCACGTCACCTTGCTCGCTCTCGGCCGTTTTCGCTGACAATGCCAAAACATCGATGCTGATTTGCTTGTCAGCTGAGTGGGTAGAATGCCTTCAACGTGTAACTCGATTCGGAGGAATTCGCATGCCTTATTACTATGGATACGGCTTTGGCATCGACCCGCTGTACCTGCTGGTTGTCCTTGTTTGCACGGTGCTCGGTCTTGCCGCGCAGAGCTATATCAACTCGACGTACAAAACCTGGTCCAAGGTTCGCTCGGACGGCGACACGGGCGCCACGGTCGCTCGCCGCATGCTCGACGCCAACGGTTGTAACGCCGTGGGTATCAAGGGCGTAGCTGGTGAGCTCACCGACCACTACAACCCGCAGGATAACAATCTGTATCTCTCGGATGCCAACCGTTCGGGCGGGTCGGTCGCAAGCGTTGCCGTGGCCTGCCACGAGGCAGGCCATGCCGCGCAGCGTCAAAGCGGCTATGCCATGATGAAGGTACGCACCGCCCTGGTCCCGGTCGTCAACTTTACCCAGAACACCTGGACCATCGTGTTGCTCTTGGGCCTGTTTATGAACATTGCCGGTCTCACAACCCTCGCGTTGATCTTCTTCTCGTTTAGCGTGCTGTTCCAACTCGTTACGCTGCCTGTCGAGATTGATGCCAGCCGTCGCGCCGTGGCATATATTGAGCAGTCGGGTATGAGTTCCAAGCAGGTCAACGGTGCCAAGAAGGTCCTGACGGCAGCTGCGCTTACCTATGTGGCCGCAGCGCTCACCTCGATCATTCAGCTGCTCTACCTTATGGCTCGCTACAACAGAAACTCCAACCGATAACAAATGGGACAGGCAGGCGCCGCGGGGATTCGTGTCCCCGCGGCGCTGTACTATGTGTTGGACTTAATTTCGCACGGGGCCGGAGCCTCTGTGCTCGATAACGAAAGGAGGCTGCGTGGCAGGCTGGAACCTAACCGGTAATGCCGTTTCCGCCGAGTTCGACGGTTCGGACGAGCAAGAGCGCAAGGAGCTCAGCGTGAGCCAGGCGGTGGAGATCGCCGCCGGTGCGCTCGATGCCATTCCGCAGCTGAGCGTCTTGGGCGAGGTCACGGGTTTTCGTGGTCCTAACGCCCGAAGCGGCCACTGCTATTTCCAGATCAAGGACGATTCGGCCGCTGTTGACTGCATCATTTGGAAGGGTGCCTATCTCAAGCGCACGTTCGATCTGCGCGACGGTATGCAGGTGAGCTTTAAGGGCAGCTTCAATCTCTATAAGGCTACGGGCCGCATGAGCTTTGTCGCTCGCTCGTTTTCGCTGGCGGGGGAGGGCCTGCTGCGTCAACAAGTGGCGCAACTGGCCGAAAAGCTACGCCGCGAGGGCCTGATGGACGAAGCGCGCAAGCGCCGCATCCCGGTGTTCTGCTCACGCGTGGCGGTCGTCACCTCGCTTTCGGGCGCTGTAATCGATGACGTCAAGCGCACATTGCGTCGTCGCAACCCGCTCGTCGAGCTCGTCTGCGTGGGTGCCAAAGTTCAAGGCGAGGGCGCGCCGGCAGAGCTCATCGAGGGCCTGCGCCGTGCCGCCGTCATTACGCCGGCGCCCGACTGCATCTTGCTGGTGCGCGGCGGTGGCTCCTTCGAGGACCTCATGACCTTTAATGACGAGGAGCTTGCCCGCGCGGTGGCGGCTTGTCCTGTGCCCGTGGTGACCGGCATTGGCCATGAGCCCGATACCTCGATTTGCGACATGGTGAGCGACCGTCGCGCCTCCACGCCCACGGCGGCGGCCGAATCGGTGGCGCCGGCTATGACGGAGTTGGCCGATGTGCTCGAGGCGCGCCATCAGCGTCTGGGCGCCGCGATGGCATCGATGATTGGGTCGAATCAGGTCGACCTGGAGATGCTCGATCAGCGTGGTCGCCGCGCTTGGAATACCTATACGGCCCGTCTGGGCGATGCACTCGATGCCGCCGCCTGCCGCCCGTGCCTCAACGACCCCACATTTATGGTCGAGCGTCGCGAATCGGAGCTTGCACTGACTGCCGATCGCCTGTCGGGCGCCATAGCGCGCTCGGTCGGGACATTCCGCTCCAACTTTGAGCGCCTGCCCGAGCGTCTGGTTGCAAGCACCTCGGGGCTCGATGGCAAGCGCCATGCGCTCACGCTTGCGAGTTCCCGCCTGGAGCATCAGGGGCGCACGATGCTCAGTAAGCCCGCGTCCGACCTTGGCCGAGCTGCAGCCTCGCTCGATGCCCTGTCGCCGCTCAAGGTGCTTGCCCGTGGCTATTCCATCGCGTACAGCGATGATGGTGTGGCTACGAGCGCCAAGACCTTTAAGCCCGGCGACGCCATCCGCGTGCGCATGGCAGACGGCAACGTGGCGGCAACGGTCGATACGGTCGAGTAGACCGCGTTTCATAGCGATAAACCTTTAGGAAAGGAAACAGATATGGCAGAGAAGACCCCGGTCGAGCAGCTTACGTACAAGCAGGCTTCGCAGGAGTTGGAACTCATCATCCGCAGCTTGGAGTCGGGCGATATGGAGCTCGAGGAGTCGCTCGAGAGCTACACGCGCGGCGTCGAGCTCCTCAAGAGCCTGCGTACTCGCTTGTCCGATGCCGAGCAGAAGGTCTCGGTGCTCCTGAAGGACGTCGACGGCAACGACGTGCTCGCCGACGGCGAAGCCGCCAACACCGACGACAACCTCTCGTTCTAACCATCCCGACCAAATATAATTACCTTGGTCTGCGAGAAAGGAACCAACCATGTGTGATTGCATCTTCTGCAAAATTGCCAACCACGAGATCCCCTCGACCGTTGTCTATGAGGACGATCAGGTCATCGCGTTCGACGACCTCAATCCCCAGGCGCCGGTCCACACGCTCGTGATCCCCAAGAAGCACTACAGCGACATCGCCGACAACGTACCTGCCGAGACCATGGGCGCCATGGCTCACGCCATCCAGGAGGTCGCCAAGGCCAAGGGCTTGGAGGACGGTTTCCGCGTCATCTCCAACAAGGGCGTCAACGCCGGCCAGACCGTCATGCACTTCCACATGCACGTTCTCGGTGGCAAGAACCTGGGCGAGAACCTCATCTGAGGGCGCGTAGGCCGTCGACTTGGCTGCCTTTGGAGTAATCTATGCAGCTTTCTCAACTCGAATACCTTCAAGCGGTAGCGAACTATGGCGGCGTGCGCAAAGCAGCTCGTGCCGTTCACGTGAGTCCGCAGGCCGTTTCGTCGGCAATCAAAAAGTTGGAATCTGAGTATCAGATTGTTTTGCTCGACCGATCGGCGGGGGAGGCTGTTTTGTCTCCGGCGGGCAGAGAATTTGCGCGTCGTGCACGCGTGATCCTGGCGCAAGTCGACGATCTCAAAAAGTACGCTCAATCGAGGGACGACGGCGTCTCGCCCGACGGCCACTTTCGTCTTTACGCCCCCTGTCTTCACGGGCGGGGGCGCCTTTTTTCCGAAAACTGGTACGACTCGTTTGAAAGCTCGCACCCTCAGATTCATCTTGATGTGTGGCATCAGCCAACGGCAACATGCTTTGAATCACTTGTGCTTGGCATTTCGGACGCGGCTATCTCGTTTGAGGAACCACGGGATAGCGTCCTTTCTTCAAAATATATGGGTGAAAAGGAGCTCAGGGTTCTTTCATGCCCAGCTGGTCATCAATCTGTTGACGCTATGACCATTCGTGAGTTGCTGGGCGGCAGGTTAGCTGTTCCCATTAATTTGTCGCCCTGTCTCAATGCAATCAATCAGTGCCCCGAAACTCAGCTGGTTAATTTCCGCTTCCGCGACGTCGAATACGGAAACAGAGCGCAGGCTGAGTTTCTTCAAGCCGGGGGATTGATATTGGGTTTTTCTGGCTCTTCTCTCGCATCAGATGGATCGGAAGTGAGCGAGTGCTCCATTGAAGGCTCGCATGACGTAGCCTTGCCCATCTACTTTTGCTATCGACAAAATGCCTGGACCGATCGACACCAGACGGTTTTTCTTCACCTATTGCGTCACCTTGCTTCGTGAGATTAATTGGCTTCGAGACGTCAAGTGATTATTGACGCCTTGCAACACATAACTGACAGCTTTGCCCTCATGCTTTTCCAAGATTCCGATTTTAGATTGCTGACTCTTGGAGGGCGGAGTATGAAAAACCGTACGGTCTTGCTTTATATGACGTTCGTTTTTCTGTCGAACTTCAGCATCATTTTGTATTTTCTGACGGTTTACCTTGAATTTGTCGGATTCTCGATGGTGGCGATTTCTAGCATGATGATTGCATACCAAGTGAGCAAGTTCATCCTTGAAGTTCCCACTGGCTATATTGCCGATAGGTTTGGACGAAAGACAAGTGGTCTCGTTGGCGTCGTGGGGATGCTTGGATACTATGTCGCCCTGCTTCTCGTCCGTTCTCCTCTGCTTTTAATCGGCGCGTTTGCTCTCAAAGGTTTTGCCGTTGCATGTATGAGCGGATCCATAGAAGCGATTTACATTGACAGCATCTCTCAGGACCAGCTCGTAAGGCTTAATGTCGTTGAGCGATTTGTTTTCTATGCCTCTTATGCCCTCTCCGCTTGTGTGGGCGGTTTCATTTCGTCCGCTGGCGCGTATCTCATTGGTCTTTCGGCAGATATCATCGCAATGGTGTTGACGTTGGTTGTTGTTGTCTGCATTCCTGAGATGCGAAGAGGGGGCACTGCGGCGACACCTGAACGTGGAATTAGCCCGAAGATGATCGGTGCCGCTATTGCGTGTAATGGTATTCTTCGTTCGGCGTTCATCATGGACTGTTCTCAGGCATTTGCTTTTGTCGCCCTGGAAGACTTTTTCTCACTGTTGCTTGCGGGTCGCGGAATGAATGCCGTCGTTTCGGGTGTGATCATTGCGGTCCAGCTCCTTGCCTCGGCCTCCATGGGGCTTATTGTGCCCAGTGTGATTGCTCGTGTCGACAAGGGCCGTTTTGCGTGTATTTGCGGCATTGTGCGCCTTTCCCTGACTGTTCTGTTTTTGATTCCCTTTACTCCGGTCTATTTGCTGCCCGTGTTCTATGTGTTGCAGACGGTCGCCTACTCGTTATTTGCTCCAATTAAATACTCAATTTTTCAAAATGCTGCCGATTCTTCGATGCGCTGTTCACTGATTTCGGTTCAAAGCCAGATGGTGGCGGTGGGTGCCATCCTTTTCTATTTGTTCAATGCTGCGTTGAGCTGCATCGCGGACATTCGAGTCATATTGCTTGTCGCGCTCGGGATTTCTTCTTTGGCGTATATCCCCGCGCTCTTTCGTCTTACAAGCCAAAGGACATGAGCATTTAGGCGCCGATAACTTATATATCAACGCAATAAACCCGAGTGCGAGGGCGTTTGGGTTTATTATTGAAGCGTATGTAACCTGGCGGCGCCACACCGCCTGTTAGTAGGGAGACACATGAACGTTCTGGTCGTCAACGCAGGATCTTCGACCCTTAAGTATCAGGTCATCGATACCAAGTCCCACAAGGTGTCCGCAAAGGGCTCCTGCGAGCGCGTCTGCTTTACCGGCGGTACCTTCACCCACGCTGCCAACGGTTCCAAGAAGGTGACCGAGAACATCGAGTTCCCCGACCACAAGGTCGCCATCGAGGTCGTCCTGAAGGACCTCGAGGCCAACGGCGTCAAGATCGAGGGTATTGGCCATCGCATCGTTCAGGGCGGTTGGTACTTTGGTGATTCCTCCCTTGTCGACGAGGACGTTCTCGCCAAGATTCGCGAGGTCGCCCCGCTGGCGCCGCTGCACAACAACCCCGAGGCCAACGTTATCGAGTACTGCCTGGAGCAGTATCCCGATCTGCCCAACGTTACGGTCTACGACACCGCTTTCCACTTCAACATGCCCGAGGTCGCCAAGACCTACGCCCTTCCCAAGGATGTTTGCGACAAGCTGCACATCCGTAAGTACGGCGCCCACGGCACCAGCTATCGTTACATCTCCAAGAAGGTTGCCGAGATGACCAACGGCGAGGCCCGCAAGGTCGTCGTGTGCCACATCGGCTCCGGCGCTTCCCTGTGCGCCATCGAGGACGGCAAGTGCATGGACACCACCA
>URMR01000061.1 GCA_900548935.1 uncultured Collinsella sp. | reverse complement strand
GTTTCCGCAGATAAAACCGACCAAAATAAACCTGTCCCTATTTGGCAGGGAACGTTGCCCCGACGAGCACGTCGGATTCCTGTGCCGCCCGGGCCGGGGATCCGTCCCCGCGCACAGGAGGAGATTCCTTTTGTGTAGGCTTTGCGGAAATATGCTCATTTTGGGATACGCCCGGCGGCGTGGTCTGTTGACGGCACAGCTAACGGCACGTATCCTATCGAACTGCGTGTTTCGTAGGGGGATGCTGACCCCTCGATTCAAGCCGTTGCACTTTACAGAAAGCTGGAATCATTCGAGAAGGAGTACGCTTTGCCTACTATTAACCAGCTGGTTCGCCAGGGCCGTCGTTCCGTGCCCAAGAAGTCCAAGAACGCTGCTCTGCAGCACAACTCCCAGAAGCGCGGCGTGTGCACCCGCGTCTTCACCACGAGCCCCAAGAAGCCGAACTCGGCTCTTCGTAAGGTTGCCCGTGTTCGCCTCGTCAACGGCATCGAAGTTACTGCTTACATCCCGGGTGAGGGCCACAACCTGCAGGAGCACTCCATCGTGCTCGTCCGCGGCGGCCGTGTCCGTGACCTCCCTGGTGTCCGTTATCACGTCATCCGTGGCGCCTACGACGCTGCTCCGGTCCAGAACCGTATGCAGGCCCGTTCCAAGTACGGTGCTAAGCGCCCCAAGGCTAAATAAGCCAGATAACGTTTTGATACTTTCGCCGTGTGCCGCCTAAGCGCCGCACGGTAGACACTTAAGGAGATTTCACATGCCGCGTCGTGCAGCAGCTAATCGTCGTGAGGTTCAGCCTGACGCCGTTTACAACAACCGCCTGGTGACTCAGCTCATCAACAAGGTCCTTCTTGACGGCAAGAAGGCCACCGCTGAGCGCATCGTTTACACCGCTTTCGAGATCGTTGCCGAGAAGTCCGAGGGTGGCGACGCTCTCGCTACCTTCAAGAAGGCTATGGACAACGTCAAGCCCACGCTCGAGGTTAAGCCCAAGCGTGTCGGTGGCGCTACCTATCAGGTCCCGATGGAGGTCAACTCCCGTCGTTCCACCGCTCTGGGTATCCGCTGGATCGTCAACTTCTCCCGCGCTCGCAAGGAGAAGACCATGGCCGAGCGTCTCGCCAACGAGATCCTCGACGCTTCCAACGGCCTGGGCGCTTCCGTCAAGAAGCGTGAGGACGTCTTCAAGATGGCCGAGGCCAACCGCGCGTTCTCTCACTATCGTTGGTAAGTTAAGGTAAGGAACTAACATGGCTAAGCCTAAGTACAAGCTTTCCGATACCCGTAACATCGGCATCATGGCTCACATCGATGCCGGTAAGACCACCACGACCGAGCGTATTCTTTACTACACCGGTAAGACCCACAAGATCGGTGAGGTCCATGAGGGCGCTGCCACCATGGACTGGATGGTTCAGGAGCAGGAGCGCGGCGTAACCATTACCTCCGCTGCTACCACGTGCTTCTGGAACAAGGACGGTAAGGACTACCGCATCCAGATCATCGACACCCCGGGCCACGTTGACTTCACCGCCGAGGTCGAGCGCTGCCTGCGCGTCCTCGATGGCGCTGTCGCCGTCTTCGACGCCGTTGCCGGCGTTCAGCCCCAGTCTGAGACCGTTTGGCGTCAGGCTTCTACCTTCAACGTCCCCCGCATCGCCTTCATCAACAAGTATGACCGCGTGGGCGCTGACTTCTTCAACGCTATCGAGACCATGAAGGATCGTCTCGACGCTAACGCCGTGGCCGCTCAGGTCCCGATGGGCGCCGAGGACAACTTCTGGGGCGTCATCGACCTGGTCACCATGACTGCATGGGACTTCAAGGCCGACGAGAAGGGTATGACCTACCCCGAGCCGATGGACGAGATCCCGGCTGAGTTCGCCGACATCGCTGCCACCAAGCGCGAGGAGCTCCTCGACGCTGCTGCCAGCTTTGACGACGAGCTCATGGAGAAGATCCTCATGGAGGAGGACTTCACCGTCGAGGAGCTCAAGGCCGCTCTGCGCAAGGGCGTTCTGGCCAACGAGCTCAACCTCGTCTTCGTGGGCTCCGCCTACAAGAACAAGGGCGTTCAGGAGCTGCTCGACGCTGTCGTCGACTACCTGCCCAGCCCGCTCGACGTTGAGGCCGTCACCGGTACCGATCCGGACACCGGCGAGGAGATTCAGCGTCATCCTTCCTTCGACGAGCCCTTCTCCGGTCTGGTCTTCAAGATCATGACCGACCCGTTCGTCGGTAAGCTCACCTATGTCCGCGTTTACTCCGGCCGCGCCGAGTCCGGCTCCTACGTGGTCAACGCTTCCAACGGTCAGCGCGAGCGCCTCGGCCGCATCCTCGAGATGAACGCCGCCGAGCGTATCGACCGTGACGACGCTGCCGCCGGCGACATCGTCGCTTGCGTCGGCTTCAAGAACTCCACCACCGGTGACACCCTGTGCGAAGAGGGCAAGGAGATCGTCCTCGAGAAGATTGAGTTCGCTAAGCCCGTTATCGACGTTGCCATCGAGCCCAAGACCAAGGCAGAGCAGGACAAGATGTCCCTGGCTCTGACCAAGCTCGCCGAGGAGGACCCGACCTTCCAGGTGTCCACCAACCACGAGACCGGCCAGACCATCATCGCCGGCATGGGCGAGCTGCACCTCGAGATCATCGTCGACCGTCTGCTCCGCGAGTTCAAGGTTGACGCTAACGTTGGTAAGCCCCAGGTTGCCTACCGCGAGACCGCTGGTCACGACGTCGAGAAGGCTGAGGGCAAGTTCGTCCGTCAGTCCGGCGGTCGCGGTCAGTACGGCCACGCCGTCATCAAGCTCGAGAAGATGGAGGAGGGCTTCGGCTACGAGTTCGTCAACGCTATCGTCGGCGGCGTCGTGCCCAAGGAGTACATCCCGTCCATCGACAAGGGCATCCAGGAGGCCCTGAACACCGGTGTTATCGCCGGCTTCCCGGTCCTCGACGTTAAGGTCACCCTGTTCGACGGTTCCTACCACGAGGTCGACTCCTCCGAGGCCGCCTTCAAGATCGCCGGTTCCATGGCTATCAAGGACGCCCTCAAGAAGTCCGATCCGCAGCTGCTCGAGCCGATCATGGCTGTCGAGGTCGAGACCCCCGAGCAGTACATGGGCGACGTTATGGGCAACCTCTCCGGTCGCCGCGGCAAGATCGAGGGCATGGAGGATCGCAAGAACAGCAAGCTCATCCGTGCCAAGGTGCCGCTGGGCGAGATGTTCGGTTACGCTACCGACCTTCGCTCCCAGACCCAGGGCCGTGCATCCTACACGATGCAGTTCGACTCTTATGAGCCCGCGCCCAAGTCCATCGTGGACGAGGTCATGAGCAAGAACGCCTAAGTTCGAGCTCCCTGTTACGTAATCCGCGAGAACATCTCTCGCACTCTTTGGAGGTTTAAGTTGGCTACCCAGAAGATCCGCATTCGCCTCAAGGGCTATGATCACGAGGTCGTCGATCAGTCCGCGAAGCTCATCGTCGAGACCGCTCAGAAGACCGGCGCTCGCGTTTCCGGTCCTGTCCCCCTGCCCACCGAGCGCAACCTGTACACGGTTATCCGCTCGCCGCACGTGAACAAGGACTCCCGTGAGCAGTTCGAGATGCGCACCCACAAGCGCCTCATCGACATCCTCGACCCCACCTCGGGCACCGTTGATTCGCTCATGCGTCTCGACCTCCCCGCTGGCGTCGACATCGACATCAAGCTCTAAGCGATATCGCTCATAGCTTAAAGAGCCCCGCTGCCATTACGGTAGCGGGGCTTTTTTGTTTTGAATGATGGTTTGGACTGCCGGGTAATGCTGCCGAGTAGGTGGTTGCGGCGCCCTATTCGCTCAAGGGACGCAGCGATGCTTCCTCAAAATGGAAGGATCGCACGCCGCCTTCCGTTTCGATACACGCGCGACCAAAGGCATCGACGGTTTTAAAGATTCCTCGCGCCATCTCGTCACCGGCAGGGGAACGGGCGATAACGTGCTCCCCGATCCAATTGAGGTGAGCGACATATTCGCCGTGGACGGGCGCGAGCGGTCCGGTGTTTGCTTCCATGGCGTCGAGCAGATCCACCCACGCGTCCACAGCGTTCACGACCGCGTGATAGACCTCCTTGAGTAACACATCGACGGCGGGAACGTTCTCGTTGAGATCTGAGAGACCGATTGCCGGCAGGCCGCCATCGGGAACCTCCGAGGGCACATAGTTCACATTGACGCCAATGCCGCAGACGGCGAAAGGTTTGCCTTCGTTATCGCGTGCGGCCTCGACCAGAATGCCGCCGAGCTTGCGCCCTCGCGCGACAAGATCGTTGGGCCACTTGAGGGCTATTTCGCTTGCGAGGCCTTGCTTTTCGAGCGCCGCGAGCACTGCTAGGCCGCTGACGGCGGCAAGACCAGAGTACTTTGCAGGATTAACGCATGGACGCAGGACAATCGAAAGCAATAGGTTGCCGGCGGTTGAATCCCACTTGTGGCCGCGCCGGCCGCGTCCTGCTGTCTGAGCCCGGGCGGCAAGCCCTGTGCCGTGCGGCGCTCCCTGTTTTCCTGCTTCGAGCAGGTCATCGTTGGTCGATCCGGTTACGTCTACTATCGTTAATTTAGCATCCATAACGGCTGCTACCTCCTTAATGAATAAGTGAATAACGCAATGGTGTCGAGAGATAGACACAATGTGAAGCCTTTGTCGCATTTGGACAATTTAATGTTAACACGTCAACAACGACTGAAATGCGCTATCCTCTCTTGGTCGATGTAAACACGTCAACAACGCAAAGGAGGTTAGTGATGGGTTTCACGATACTGGGAACGGGCTCGGCGCTTCCCGAGCGCAGCGTATCCAACGACGAGCTGTCCGAGTTCCTGGACACCTCGGATGAGTGGATTTTTACCCGTACGGGAATCAAGAGCCGCCATGTGTGCACCGCCGAGTCACTCGACGACCTTGCCGTGGCAGCGAGCGAGCAAGCGCTCCAAGCGTCCGGACTCGATGCGAGCCAGCTGGATCTTATCGTCGGCTCGACGACGACGGGCGATCATCTCGTTCCTGCCGAAGCGTGCGCCGTTGCTGAGCGCCTGGGTGCCACATGTCCAGCCTTCGACGTTTCGGCGGCTTGTGCCGGCTTCGTATTTGCGCTCGATGTCGCCGAGGGCTATATCGCCCGCGGCCGTGCCGAGCGTGTGCTTGTCGTTGCTGCCGAGCAGATGACGCGCGCGCTCGATTGGACCGACCGCGCCACCTGCGTGCTTTTTGGCGATGGGGCAGGCGCCGCAGTGATTGAAGCTGGGGGAGACAGCCCCCTTGCCGTTGAGCTTTCGACGGCGCCCGACGTCGAGACGTTGCGCGTTCCCGGTCTGGTCGGTACCTCGCCGTTTAAGGCTTCCGCAGATAGCGAAAGCGTGCTGTCCATGAATGGCCGTCGCGTCTTCAAGTTCGGCGTCAATGCCATCTGCGACACGGTCAACAAGCTCGCCTGCGACGCGAGCATCGCGGTCGAGGACATCGACCACTTTGTATTCCATCAGGCTAACGAACGAATCCTGAGTCAGGCGGTCAAACGCCTCGGCGTGCCAGACGAGCGTGTGGTTCGAACGCTGTGCGAGACCGGCAACATTTCGAGCGCCTGCATTCCTTTTGCGCTTGACCGGCTGGCACGTACCGACGCACTGAATGCGGGCGACACCGTCGCCCTCGTTGGATTTGGTGCCGGCTTGGATATAGGTGGCTATCTGCTTCGTTGGAAGTAGTTGCACATAGGTAATAAAAACGCCCCAGGGGCAAAACAAAAAGGAGAAACACCATGGCAGATCAGAAGACTTTCGAGCGCGTTTGCGACGTTATCCGCGAGACCGCTGGCCTTGACGACGTCGAGATGAAGCCTGAGTCCACGCTCGAGGAGATTGGCCTCGACAGCCTGGGCACCGTCGAGATCCTCGTCGCCGTCGAGGACGAGTTTGGCATTGAGCTCGATACCGAGGAGAACCCCAAGACGGTTGGCGAGTTCGCCGATACGGTCGAGGCGGCATTGGAGAAGTAGAGATGCTCAAGACTCCTCTCTGCGAGCTGCTCGGCATCGAAAAGCCCGTGTTCCAGGGCGGCATGGCCTGGATTGCCGATGCTTCGCTTGCCTCGGCCGTGTCCGAGGCCGGCGGGTTGGGAATCATCGCGGCCATGAATGCCGACGCCAACTGGTTGCACGATCAGATTCACGAGTTGCGCGCCAAGACGGACAAGCCCTTTGGCGTGAACGTCATGCTTATGAGCCCGTTTGCCGACGAGGTCGCACGGGTTGTAATCGACGAGCAGGTGCCGGTCGTCGTGACGGGTGCCGGCAATCCCACCAAGTACATGAAGGCTTGGAACGACGCGGGCATCAAGGTCATCCCGGTTGTTGCCTCTGTGGCGCTGGCGCGTCTCGTGGCGCGTCGCGGGGCAACCGCCGTGGTTGCCGAAGGCACCGAATCGGGTGGACATATTGGCGAGACGTCGACGATGGCGCTCGTTCCGCAGGTTGTCGACGCGGTCGATATTCCCGTTGTGGCAGCTGGCGGCATCGCCGATGGCCGCGGTGTAGCGGCCGCCTTTATGCTCGGCGCCGCCGGCGTCCAGGTGGGTACACGCTTCCTCGTTGCAAACGAATGCACTGTTTCTGAGCAGTACAAAGAGCTGGTGCTCAAGGCAGGCGACACGTCGACGCGTGCGACCGGCCGCTCGACGGGACATCCGGTGCGTGCGCTCAAGAGCCCCTTCACCAATGCCTACGCCAAAAGTGAGGCGGCGGGCGCAAGTGCCGAGGAGCTTGGGGCCATGGGCACAGGCGCGCTTCGTAAAGCCGCAAAGGACGGTAATTACGAAGAGGGTTCGTATTTGTGCGGACAGATTGCTGGCATGGTCAACGAACGCCAGAGCGCACGCGAAATCGTCGACGATCTGGTCGATGGCGCCGAGTGCGTCCTGAAGGGTGCGTCCGCATGGATAGCGTAGCGTTTCTGTTTGCCGGTCAGGGTGCCCAGCACCCCGCGATGGGCGTCGACCTAATCGAGGCATCGCCGGCGGCTGCCAAGGTGTTCGCGATCGCCGACGAGGTGCGTCCGGGAACCAGTGAGCAGTGCCGGAGCGCCTCGAAAGAGGAGCTCTCGCAGACCGAGAACACGCAGCCGTGCGTGTTCGTTCATGACCTGGCGGCGGCTGCCGCCCTGCGTGAGCGCGGCGTGGTGCCTGCCGTCTGTGCGGGATTTTCGCTGGGCGAGGTCGCCGCGCTCAACTTTGCGGGGGCGTTCGATACGCGAGCGGGCTTTGAGCTCGTGTGCGAGCGCGCGGCGCTGATGGCCGCGGCTGCCGAGCGCCATCCGGGCGGCATGCGCGCCGTCATCAAACTCGATGCGGCGCAAGTCGAGAACCTGGCTGCGCAGGCCGGCGAGGACTGCTGGCCGGTCAACTACAACAGCCCCCAGCAGACGGTTGTGGCCGGAGCGCCCGATGCGTTGCAGACCCTCGACGTCCTGGTAAAAGAGGCTGGCGGCCGCGCTATGAAAGTCGCGGTGTCAGGTGCATTTCATAGCCCCTATATGGCAGAGGCGACTGAGGGGCTAGCGACGTATATCCAAGACGGCCACGCGCCGTCTCCGCTGCTGATTCCGGTCATGGCAAACATGACGGCGGCGCCCTATCCGGCGGATCCGCGAGCAGCATCGGATGTCTTGGCCAACCAAGTGAGCCATGCCGTGCGCTGGGTCGACACGCTGCATGCGCTGCAGGATCAGGGCATCGACACGTTTATTGAGGTTGGCCCTGGCAAAACGCTGTCCGGCCTGGTCAAGCGTACGTTGAGCGACGTTCGCGTGTATTCGTGCGAAACAGCCGAGCAGGTCGCAGCTATTGCCGACGAGCTCGCATAGCCCACAGGGCTGTAACCCGAAAGGAATGACATGGGCAACTTGAACAACGACGCGCTCGAGCGCAACGATTCACGTCGCGTGGCACTGATCACGGGCGGCTCGCGTGGTATCGGCCGCGCTTGTGCGGTTGGCCTGGCGGAGGACGGCTTTGATATCGCCGTCGTCTATGCCGGTAGCGTCGATGCGGCGCGCGAGACGTGCGAAGCCTGCGAGGCCGCTGGTGCCACAGCTCGCGCGTATCAATGCGATGTGGCCGACCCCGATGCCGTCAATGCGTGCATCGAGGCCGTGCTCAACGACTTTGGTTCGATTTGGGCGCTCGTCAATAACGCCGGGATCACTCGCGATGGGCTGCTTATGCGCATGGGCGACGATGCCTTCGATCGCGTGCTCGATGTCAATCTCAAGGGCACGTTCAATACAACACGCGCGCTCACCAAGACCTTTATGCGCCAGCGTGGCGGCTGCATCGTCAACATGAGCTCGGTCGTGGGCCTGATGGGCAATGCCGGGCAGGCCAACTACGCAGCCTCAAAGGCGGGCGTGATCGGCCTGACCAAGGCAGTGGCGCGCGAGCTTGCGCCCCGCGGCGTACGAGTGAACGCAGTTGCCCCCGGGTTTGTAGAGACGGATATGACGGCAAAGCTCTCGGAGAAGGTTCGCGCGGCAACCGAGGAGCAGATTCCCCTAAAGCGTATGGCGCAGCCCGAGGAAGTGGCCGGCGTGGTGCGCTTTTTGGCGAGCGATGCGGCTGCCTACATTACGGGCGCGGTCGTACGCGTCGACGGCGGAATGGCGATGTAGAAAGCAAGCCGGGTAAGCGGCTTGGATGAGGAGACCATGATGGAACAGAGAGTTGCAATCACCGGTATCGGTGCCGTGTCGCCGCTCGGCAACACCGCGCTTGCCACCTGGGCAGCCATGTGCGCCGGAACGTGTGGCATCGGCCCGATTACGCACTTCGATACCGATGCATTTGCCGTCAAGGTGGCGGCCGAGGTCAAGGGTTTTGACGGCAACGATTACTTTGGCAAGCATGACGCCAAGCATCTCGACCCCTGCGTTCAGTTTGCGATGGCGGCGTCGGACGAGGCCATGCACGATGCGGGCCTCGATGTTGAGGGCGCGGTCGATCGCGATCGCCTGGGTGTCTATGTGGGCTCGGGCGTGGGCGGCATGCAGACGCTTGTCGACAACGTCCATACGATTGCCGACCGCGGGCCTCGTCGCGCATCGCCCTACATGATTGCGATGATGATTCCCAACATGGCTTCGGGCAACATTGCGATTCGCCATAAGGCAAAGGGCCCGACCCTGCCCGTCGTGACCGCCTGCGCGACTTCTGCCCATGCGGTGGGCGAGGCGTTCCGCGCCATCAAGCACGGCTATGCCGACGCGATCCTCGCGGGCGGCGCCGAGGCGGCCATTATCCCCGATGCCGTTGCAGGCTTTACGTCCTGCCGTGCATTGACCACCAACCCCGACCCCGCGACGGCCTGCCGCCCGTTCGATGCAGACCGCGACGGCTTTGTGATGGGCGAAGGCGCCTGTGTGCTCGTGCTCGAGGGCATGGAGCACGCACAGGCCCGCGGTGCGCACATTTACGCCGAGGTCGTGGGCTACGGCAACACCGATGACGCCTACCACATCACGAGTCCCGACCCGGATGCGGCAGGTATCGCCCGTGCGATATCGCTGGCAGTGGCCGAGGGCGACGTCAAGCCTTCCGAGGGCCTCTACATCAACGCCCACGGCACATCGACCGAGCTCAACGATTCGTCCGAGACGGCGGGCATTAAGCGCGCGCTCGGCGAGGACGCGGCGCGCGCCGCGCATGTCTCATCGACCAAGTCGATGACCGGCCACATGA